>JAHFJT010000038.1 GCA_023245695.1 Candidatus Peregrinibacteria bacterium
GATCCGATTCTCCAAGATGGAAAACCGCAGATCGCGATTATTGGCCGTTCCAATGTAGGAAAGTCCAGCACGATCAATGCGCTCACAAAGCAAAAAGGTCTCGCACGAACGAGCTCTTTTCCAGGACGCACCGCGCAGATCAATCTCTTTCTCATCAACGATAGCTTCTACCTGGTAGATCTTCCTGGCTACGGATTCACACGGACCTCTCGCGAAGAGCGTGAAGATCTTCAGCATCTCATCCACTGGTATCTCCTCGATTCGCCGTATCATCAGGAAAAAGTAATCCTCATCATCGACGCGAACGTCGGACTCACGCAGGACGACAAGGACATGCTCTTTAGTCTCGAAGAAGCTCGAAAGGAGATCATCGTGATCGCCAACAAAGTAGATAAAATCAAAAAATCCGAGTACAAGAAAAAGTTTGAAAAAATCGAGAGCCAGGTAGGCATGCACAAAGTCATCCCATACTCAGCCGAAAAGCGCATCGGGCAGGCGGAGCTGACGAGGGCGGTTTTGGAATAAAGAGACCGCGCTTCTTGAGGCACATATAAAAATGGTGGCAGGAGTGGGAGTTGAACCCACGACCAACGGCTTATGAGTCCGCTGCTCTACCACTGAGCTACCCTGCCAGGGGATTTCCGAGAAGGTTCAGCTTTGCTGTACCCCACACGGTACGCGTAGCATAAAACCAGAAGGCCAAAAAGTCAAAGGGAAGGTAAAGCTATTTCGCTGGTGGAGTGTCGGTCGTGAGAATCGTCGGCGTCGGAGCTACGACCTGGGTCTGAGGCGTATGGTCAATTTCGAAGAAAAACTTCCACCACTTCCGAGGATTGGAGATATTATAGTACTTGGAGAGCTTATCCGCAGAGTCGCTCGCGGCACTCACGGTGTCATTCACGGGCTGATTCAAGAGATCGTCGGAAATAATAATCACTTCTTCGCCTGGATTCACGAGACCGAGGTTCTGCTTCGCAACCTTCTCCACGTACTCATTCGAGGTGTAGTACAAAAGATCGTCCGCCGCCTTTTTGTTATCATTCGCAATTTTATCGTTCTGCGCCTGGAAATTTTTGATGTGGTAATCGACCTGGTAGTTTTTGTAAATATAGCTCGTAAGCGCATACAGCAAATACGACACGAGAAGGAACTCGCTGATCAGGATGAGCTTAGTCATTCGTGACGCATGTTGAAACTCAAATTGCATGGCAGCATAGTAACATACTTGTATAGGGCATACAAATGCAGTAATCTACCAGTACGTTATGAAAGATCATCTCAAAATTTTTGCAATAGGCGCCGGTGGAAGCGGCATGAGCGGACTCATTCGACTGCTCAAAAGTCAGGGTCACACCGTCCTCGGTTCGGACCAAAGCCGCTCGGAAAAAGTCGAGGCGCTCAGAAAAGAGGGCGTCAGTATTTACTCGGAGCATCAGGCGAAAAATATCACGCCCGATATTCACGAGGTGATTTACTCGCAGGCCATTCCGGAAACGAACCCTGAACTTCAGCAGGCGCTCAAACTCGGAATTCAAGTTCTGTCCTACCCAGAAGCTCTCGGAAAGTACACGCACGACAAGCGTCGTGTGTGCATCGCGGGAACCCACGGAAAAACCACCACGACCGCTATGATCGCAGCCTGTCTGATCGTGGGCGGCAAAGATCCTACGGTTATCGTCGGTGCTGATGTGAAAGAGCTCGGCGGCAAGAACGAGCGCCTCGGCCACTCTGACCTCGCCGTCCTGGAAACCTGCGAGTACAAGAAGTCCTTTCTCGATATTCCACCCGATGTCCTCGTTATCACCAATATCGACTTCGACCACATCGACTACTACAAGAATCAGAAAAATTACAACAACGCCTTTGTCCAGTACATGAAAATGGTGCCGAAAGACGGGGTAATTTTTTATATGAAAGACGATCTCGCCACCAAAAAACTCCTCATGAAAATCAAGGGCACGACCATCAAGCCGATCGGCATGGAGCCACTCGTAAAACTCACCGTTCCCGGCGAACACAACCGCCGCAACGCTTCGCTCGCATACAACGTCGCAAGATTCCTCAAAGTTTCTGACGCCGCTGCCAAGATGGCACTCAATGACTTTTCTGGCACCAAACGCCGCCTCGAGTACAAAGGCACCGTCAAGACTGGCAACCGACAGACAAAAATCTATGACGATTACGGCCACCACCCAACCGAAATCCGTGCCACCCTCAGCGCCCTCCGCGAGCTCTACCCAACCGAAAAAATCCTCACCATTTTTCAGCCGCACCAGTTTAGCCGCACGACCGCTTTCCTCGAAGAGTTTACTCACGCCTTCGCCCAAACCGACGCTGTCATCATTCCCAACATCTACGAAGCCCGCGACACCGCCGCCGACAAAGATGCGATGTCCCTCGAAAAGCTCGTCGCCGAAATTAGCAAACACCACAGCAATATCACCGCCGGCAACTCCATTCCCAAAACCATTCTAGAAGCCAAAAAACTCCTCGGTGAATACGACGTGATCATCACTATGGGAGCAGGGGATGTATATAAGGTTGCGGATGCGCTAGTTTAATTTTCAAAATACACCATGGAAAATCTAGTATTATCTATAGTCTTTCTGGGATTTTCTATCTGGACAGGATATAGGATTTACAAAGGCGTTAAAACAGGAAAGATAAAATTTAAAAGTCACGTCAGTGACAGATCTAAAAATCCAAAAGACTACAATCTCGTAATGGGGGGCTCTATAATGGCAGCAGGCGGAGCTTTTCTGATGTCCATCTGGCTTGCAGGAAAATATTTCCAATAGAAAAAACTAAACTCGCTTCCACATTACCCCATCCGGCGTATCCTCGAGGACAATACCGCGTCCCTTGAGTATATCTCGGATCTCATCAGATCGCGAAAAGTTCTTCGCCTTTCGAGCTACCTCACGCTCCTGAATAAGCTCCTCAATATCTAGATCAACTCCGCCCTTCTCCTCAGGCGCGACAGCAAGCACACTATCTACTCGACCCATCCACTCCTTCACGAGCTGAACGTCGGCCGCAGACAGGAGCTTTTTCTGCATAGCATCATTCATATCGGAGATGACCCCGAACACCACACTCAGTGCACCGGACACATCAAAGTCATTATCCAGAAATGTCTGGAACTCCTTTTCACTATCCTCCAATCGACCAACGACAGCCGCATCAGCAGAACCAGGTTTGTAGTGATCCAAGAGCCCCAAAAATTGATCAATTCTCCCCAGCGAGTTCTTTGCCTGCTCCAAAACCTCACCAGTAAAATCCAACGGTGAACGGTAGTGCGTGAGCAAATACAGAAATCGAATGACACGACCCGGATAGCTCTTGAATGACTCTCGCAAGGTAATGAAATTATTCAAAGACTTGGACATCTTTTCTTTATCGATATTCACAAATCCATTATGAACCCAGTAGCGAGCAAAGGGCGAACCGTAAGCTGCCTCACTCTGAGCGACCTCACACTCGTGGTGGGGGAAGATGAGATCGAGTCCGCCACCGTGGATATCCACAGGCTGACCAAGGACGGACTTCACCATCGCCGAACACTCAATGTGCCAGCCTGGACGGCCTCGTCCCCAAGGAGAATCCCACGCCGGCTCACCTGGCTTTTCGAGCTTCCACAAGACGAAATCCTGAGGGTTACGCTTCTCTTCATTGACCATCACGCGCGCACCCGCTTGTAAATCTTCGATCTTCTGACCTGACAACTTGCCATACTCAGCATATCGAGAAATATCAAAATACACGCCGTCGCTCGTCACATAGGTAATACCTTTGCCCTCGAGAACTCGGATCAGTTCAATCATCGAGTCGACATACTCCGTCGCACG
The DNA here is from genome assembly GCA_023245695.1 of Candidatus Peregrinibacteria bacterium. Taxonomy (GTDB): domain Bacteria; phylum Patescibacteriota; class Gracilibacteria; order UBA1369; family UBA12463; genus CALREA01. The sequence goes on from JAHFJT010000038.1 coordinate 3,849, forward strand.
AGGATGTGTATCCGCCGGCATCACACGTAGCTCAGCAAAATCTTCTTTGTAAAAGGGGATGATCTCCTCAGCGAGCTCCGCCACGGTCATGCCACGTTCAGCAGCACGCGTAATCATCTTATCGTCGATATCCGTGTAGTTGCTCACAAAGTTGACCCGGTAGCCACGGTAAAGAAAATACCGTCGAATGAGATCGAACACCACGGCGCTTCGTCCATGACCCAGATGCCCGCGATCATAGACCGTCGGTCCGCACACGTACATCGTCACCTGACCAGGCACTTGCGGTTCAAATACTTCCTTGGTCTTTGTAAGAGTGTTAAAAAGAGAGATCATACATTACGCAATGAAAGAGGCAGAAATATACGCAACAGCCGTCTCAAGAATTTGGAGGAGGAGAATAACGTACAGAGGAGAGATATCGATCATGCCAATCGTATGCGGGAGAAAGCGAACCAGCCGAAAGAGTGGCTCCGTGATATCGTGTAAAAAAGTATATATACGGCTGTGCTGGTAGTTCATCTGCGGTAACCATGAAAAAAGAATCCTCGCGAAAACCGCGAAGTTCAAAATTTTGACGAGGATGTCGAAGAAGAAGATAAAAAGTGTCAGTACGTTCATACCTAGGAATTCTACCAAAGAAATCCCTTAGGAAAAAGCGTAATCCTACGCATTCTATTGACGTCCTGTACGAGAACCCTTACGAGCTGCCTTTCCAAGAAGCTTTCGGCTAGCCTGGTATCCCGCAATACTCAAGGGTATAAGCCACAAAACCTCAGGTCCGGTCTCACCATTCATAGCGTTGGAGTCGATAAGGGTATCAGCAGCAGGAAGCCCACCTTTGATCGTCGCGGGGTCATTTGGAGTCGCAACGGCGAGCGTACCGCCAGCACCATAGCTGCCAGACGCATCCACAGCTACCACGCCAAAGTAGTAGGCAATGCCATTCTGTAAGTTCGGAATGTACCACTGGTGCGCATTACCCTGGGTATCAGCAGAGCCGGTCAGAGCCGTCGGAGACGTTCCATAGAAAATACGGTAATGATGCACGAGAGCTGGAGAGTTATCAGGGTCATTCCACATGAGGCTCACCTTGAAGAGTCCTGGTGCCGCCTTCACATCCTTCACGGCCTTAAGTGACTGGGCCGAATCAGGAGTGACCACGAGCTTCTGTTCATAGACCACAGAGTTCTGGTTATTGAGTGCATCATGAATGATAAACTTCAAGTCATACTGACCAGGTTGCACAGGAGACGCAAATGTACCCTGATATACACCAGGCTGCAAAGCATCTTCCATCAAGTCAGTCTGTGTGCCATTCATATCAATAGTGAGGCTCTTTAAATGAGCGTCAGACATCACCTGAATCTGCACAGAGAGGCCAGGCGTAACCGAGAAACCGGGAACGAGCTGAACACTCTGAAGGGCGGGCGGCTTGGTATTGATCGTAATAGAAACCTTGTCCGAAGATCCGAGAACGACACCCTTCTGGTCGACAGAAAGTGCCGCAAATTCATGTGCCCCATCAGCAAGTGGCTGAGTCGTGTACTCAAACTGGCTTTTTAAGTTTGCCACAACGGTACCAATCTCTTCGTTGTTATCATAGATTTTTACATCTTTGCCGGCGGGTGCATTTCCAGAGATCGTCTGGATATTGGCACTGTAGGATCCAGGAGATGGAGCGGTAATCGCCACCATATTATTACTGGAAGATGATGTCGTAGAACCTCCCTTCACAATAATCGTGGTCGTCCCGACAAGCGTAGGCTTCTTCGTATCCTGAACCTGGAGCTGATACGTACCTTCCTGCTGGAACTGAAGTGAAAGAGGAAATGTATGCTTACCGAGATCGCTCGGTGTATAAGTGTAGTCTTGAGGAAAACTGACGTACATATTATTGTCACCAATAGCCGCAAAATGAACGGTTCCGACATAACTGGTCGCCATCTTCTGGGCAATATCATATGCCGTCACCGTGAAGTCGATCGGATGATTGACCTGAACACTGACAGGCATCTGTTCAAAGGTGAAACTATACGCCGGTCCCGCATCCTGATCACCACCAACTCCGAGAATATTGCTCGATCCATACTGAACGCTCAAAGGAGTGCCCACGGCATGCTGCGCAGTAAGATCATAGGCGGTATAGGTTGAGATACCTGCCTGAGCGGAAGTAAGCGCATAGGTAACCTCGCCACGATCATCGGTCGAGTACTGATTCGTGACGTAGGGCTTGATGAGATCGCCAGGTCGAGTCGAGATGATCTGAATAAAGTGCTGGCTGAGCGGATTTCCATAGGCATCTACGATGCGAACTTTGGCAAGCGCGAAGTCGTACGCGCCGGTCTGAACCTGCTGCTTAGAAAGTTGGAACTGAGAAGCCTGAGGAGAGGTCTGATCCGGATATACGGTAAACACACTCATCTTGGTAGCAAGGGAGCCACGAGTTTCCTGAGCCATGACACGATAGACACCCGCAGTCTGCAAGTAGCTCTCGCTCACATGGTACTCCGTCGAACCATTCGTATCCGTAAATCCCTGGAAGGTAAACTGTTGCCCTGCAGGATTATTAAGGGTGTAGAGGAGAGGCTGATTGGCATCCATACCTGTGACAGAAAGCGTCGTGCCATATCCAGCAACCGCACTCACGGCGGTGATACGAGGACTCGCGGAAGCAAATCCAGAGAGGTGTGCAACGACGAGACTTCCGAGAATCGCGATGGCGAGGTAGGCACCCCATTTATTGATATGTGTTTTCATAGGAGTTTTATAAATCTCCTAAGTATACACCAAATTACCGGCTTTAACCATTGGGTAGATAGTTACAAAATCGAGAAATAGGTTCTAATTAAAAAATGACCATGCCATCCCCAAAGCTGAAAAACCGGTACTGCTCAGCGACCGCCCGGCGGTACGCTTCAAAGGCAAACTCCTTTCCCGCAAAGGACGAGACAAGCATAAGGAGGGTGCTCTTCGGGAGGTGGAAATTTGTAATGAGAGCATCGATGAACTTCCAGTTGAATCCAGGATAGATGAAAAGCTTCGTTGAGCCGTCTTTCGCGACAACGTCACCATGCTCATCAACACAACTTTCCAGTACACGCGTCGTCGTCGTACCCACAGAGATGATTCGCTTTCCAGCCCGCTTTGCCGCGTTCAACCGGTCAGCCACCTCACTCGGCAGCGAAAAAAACTCCTCGTGCATCACGTGCTGGAGCACATCGTCCGTCATCACCGGCAAAAATGTGCCAGGACCGACGTGGAGCGTGAGAAACTCGGTCTGCACTCCGCGTGCTCGAAGTCGCTCAAGAAGTTCAGTCGTAAAGTGGAACCCCGCCGTCGGGGCAGCAACGCTGCCCGGATCTGTAGCGTAAACATTTTGGTACTTCGAGACACCCTCTTGAGACTCGATGTACGGCGGCAGGGGAATGCTCCCAAGCGCATGCAATAGCTCAAAACGATCACGACCAAGGGTATCAAAAATTCTCACCACACGGTGCCCATGCTCTGACTCGGGCCGCACCTCTTCGACCAGGACCTCCACGCTCTCATTTAACGCCACACGATCACCCTCTTTAAAAAACTTACCCGGCTTCACCATCACCTCCCACCGATTCACACCCATCTCTCGAATAAAAAACAGCTCACACGCCTTTCCTCGAAACTCAAAAACGATCCGCGCCGGGATAACCTTCGACTGATTAAAAACCAAAACATCATTCTCACCGAGGTACTCCGGCAAATCAAAAAAATGCCGATCAGAAATCGTCTGCGAGGCTCGATGGAGAACCATCATTCGAGAGGCATCCCGAGGTTCGACAGGAACCTGCGCAATGAGCTCTTTTGGCAACACGTAGTCAAAATCGGAAAGATACATGGCCGCAGTTTACGCCTCAGTCCAGGTCGTATTCAAGGAGAACTGCGAAGCTTCAACCTGCTGATCTCCGAGGTTTTTGACGATGACAACCGTCATATCATCATCCTGTTGGTGACCATTCATATAGGAACCGACCTCAGAAGCGATCTTCTGGATCGTAAGCTCCGGAGAGTACTGTGAGGCATACTTTCCAATCGCCGCTTTGAGCCGATCAAGACCAAAGAGCTGCCCAGACATATCCCGGCACTCCACAATTCCATCTGTATAGAGGATAATCATATCTCCTATATCAAATGGCAAAACCACCTCTTTCAAAAGCTTGGAGTTATCCGCCACCATTCCGAGCGCAATTCCACCAGAGGCGATAGCCTCACAGGTACCCGTTTTTGCATGGTAGACCAAAATGTACTCGTGTCCCGCTCCGACAAAACTCATCGTTTTTTTGAGGTGATCCCACTTGAGCATAACCATAGACATAAAGAGCGTCTCTTGAATTCGCTGCTTGAGGTGCCGATTTACATTCACCATCAGATCAAGCAAACTCGAAGAAATTTCCGCGTGCACATACACGAGCGTATTCACG
>JAHFJT010000039.1 GCA_023245695.1 Candidatus Peregrinibacteria bacterium
CTTATGATGGACAGAATCAGACCTTCAACCTCACGACTGATAAAAGCGGTCACGCATCATTCAGCTACCAGCCGCCAGAAGAAGTTGAAAATACAACCTACACGTCCTACTGGCCAAAGAATATTCAAATCCAAGCACGTCCTCTCTCGCAAGAAGAAGGCGAGATTATCGGTGAACGAAATATTTCTGTCTACGGACCAGACATGGTCATGAGCACAACACAATCTTCAAAGGACGGGAATAAGCTCATCGCTGTCCAGCTCAATCGACTCGACATTCCAAAAGACGACGACAAGGGTGCACCTCTTGCCAATTATCCTGTACAGGGAAAAGTCGTAGAGACAACCTACAATCGAATCGTCATCGGAAAGAGCTACGACTTCATCAGCAAAACGACCATCGACAAAGTCGACTATGTTAAAAATGAGTCGATTACGAAGGAATTTTCGCTGACGACGGATACTCAAGGAAAAGCAACCTTTTCAATGCCATTTGTTGCAGGTAAAGACGTTCAGGTGAAGTTCGAGGTTCAGGCTCCAAATAAACGACTTGTTCGTAAGTATGAGTATCTCTACAACAATCAAGAATATGCCTACTATTTTCTCACAACAAATAAAGACACGAATAACTACACTATTGGCGAAGCGGGAAGTGTAACAATCACAAAAGAATCAGGTCCAGCGCAAGACGACAAGTACCTCTTCCTAGTCACCACGGAAAAGAGCACGGATTATTTAGCGCAGACCTCTCCGGTCATGAACTTCAAGTTTCTGGAAAAGATGATTCCTTCAGCGAATATCGACACCGTCCGATTTACAGGAGAGACCTATGTATACGCCGGGAGCGCAACAGTAAGCCTCGATACCGCAAAAGAACGAACACTCAAAATCGATGTCACCTCAGATAAAAAAAGTTACCAGCCAGGCGACCAGGTTCAGCTCCACGTTCACGTCGCAAAAAATGGAAAAGGGGTAGCAACAGATACGAATATTAGCCTCGTCGACGAAGCATACTTCGAAATCTATCCACACACCGCAGATCCACTGAGCAATCTCTACGCAACATACGGTCGATTCCAAGGACGCTCAAGCTATACGTACATGACGCACAACATCGTCTTGCAAGGTGGGGGTGGAGCTGAGGGTGGAGGTGGAGGTGGAGATGCACGAAGCGTCTTCCCAGATACTGCTCTTTTCCGAACCATCACCACGAACGGCAACGGAGACGGCGACATCTCATTTAAACTTCCGGATAGCATTACATCTTGGAAAATTACCACACAGTCATTCGACGAAAATGTTGATGCGGGTGTTGAGTACACCACGCTGCCGGTCAGTTTGCCGTTCTTTACGGATGCGGTCGTCGCCAAAGACTACCTCGCAGCAGACAAGCCAGTCGTCGAACTACGAACCTTTGGAGAAAAGTTGGCAGCGAATGTTCCCGTAACATTCACCGTTTCTTCATCACTCTCAGATGAGAAGAAGATCATCTCAGCAAAGAGTTACAACAATGTAAGCTTCGCTCTTCCAGCATTGAAGGTCGGCAAACAAACCATCACGATCGCCGCAGAAGCAGCGGGTATGAAGGACACCCTCGTACGTCAGTTCAATGTCATCTCATCACGCATCACCGCGTACGACATCAAAACCGTAAAGGCAGTCGACATGAAGTCTGTTCCAGCTGAAGTTCTGGGAGCCAAAGGCGACGTCACGATTACGATTCAGGAAACCGAGAAAGCACGTATGTATAACGAACTTTGGAGAGCATCCTACGCGACAGGCGCACGCTTCGACCAGGTGGCCGCGAGTGAAATGGCACTCAAGATGCTCAAGGAAAACTTCAAAGAACAGGATCTTCCCGACAGTGGAGATGTCACGAGCGGCCTCGGAGACATCTACCAAGACAGCAACGGTGGGGTAAAACTACTCCCCTACGCATCGGCGGATCTAGAGCTTTCCGCCCGAGCAGCGATTCTCGCACCAGAAATGATCGACCAAAAATCTCTTCGAGAGTACTTCATCAATATCCTCAATGAAGAAGCCAAGAATAAATATCCAAAGGCAACTCGTGAACGATACATCATGGCACTGAGCGGTCTTGCAGCGCTGAAAGATCCCGTTTTGACGACCATCCAGAATCTCAGTAAGGAAACCGACTTGTCCCCTATCGAAGAGCTTTACCTCGCCGCAGGTGCGATGAGCATCGGAGATCAGGGTACGGCGCAGACGCTTGCACAGGACATGCTCAATAAGTACCGAGACAATATCAATCCATACATCCGACTCAAGATCGGAAAAGATAACGACGACATTCTCCGACACACCGCGCTCTTTACCGTTATCGCCGCAGACTTAAATCTTCCAGAGCTCGAAGGACTGAGTACGTACGTCACCGAACAGGCCGGAAAAGATATCGTGGTCGACCTTGAAAAAATCGCTGCTGTTGCACGACGGGTGGGTATCGTAAAAGCAGGAGACACCGAAGTAACCTACAGTATCAATGGTATCAAAACCACGAAGACCCTCACGAATGGTGACTTTGCACAGGTAAATGTTCCAGCCCAGGTGCTTCCAAACTTCGCGATAGAAAATGCGAAGGGTGACCTCTCGGTAACGTTCCTGTATCAGCATGGTGCGAACAAAGAGAATTTAAAGAAAGATGCAAATATTGGGATCACGAAGACGTTTAAGGTAAATGGGAAAGTCGTCACGAGCTGGAGTGCGAGCGACATGGTGATTGTGGTACTCACAGCAAAGTTCGGTCCACAGTCTGTCGATAGCTGCTACAGCATTACGGATAACTTGCCATCAGGATTAAAACCTCTCAGCTGGCAGGTATCACTTGGTGCCGCCGAGAAGAATCTCGATCGACCATACGTCATTCAGGGACAGCAGACACGCTTCTGTCTCAGCAAAAATAGTAAGCCAATTCAGTTCCCGACTCGTGTCATAAACAAAGGATCATTTGTATCTGAGCCAACCGTCATTCAAATCTCGGATCGACCAGGCAGCGTGAATGCCAGCGATGAGACAATGGTAACCATTCAGTAAAAGACTCCAAGGAAAAAAGGACACACTATGAGCAAGATAGCATTCTCAGGAAAACAGCATAAAGGTATGATCGCGGGCGCCATTCTGGCGCCCGCTCTTGCAGTATCCCTCTGGCTCCTTTTTCCAAAAGCAAAACCCACACACATCCCACCAGCTCAAATCTCCACTTCGGCATCATCACTCGACTACACCAACTCAGTCTCACCTACCAACACTGACTCAACCTCATCCACACACCTCCACACAATCTCATTCTTCGAAGCATCGTCCTTCTATCCCGCCGTCGAAGCCGTAAGCAAAAAACCACTTTTCACACTCCCGAAGCCAGTATTCGGAGCAACAACACCGCACCACCTCATCCCTTCGCCCGCGATCGCGAGCCTCTTTTCAGAGCTGAAAAAACAGCATCCCCAGACGATCATCCTCCTCTCGCCAAATCACTTCCAGGCCGGCTCTCAGATATTTCTCACAAGTAACGAATCCTACCCGACCCCTTTTGGAAATCTCACCACGAATGAAAAGATCTATCAAAAAATCCTCAGCGCAAAAAATAACAACACCCCACTCTTCGAAGAAAACCATACCGCCCTAGGCAACGATCATGGCATTGGTGCACTCGCACCTTTTATCACCTACTATCTTCCCGATACCACCATCGTACCGATTCTCATCCGCGACGGCTCAACCGAAAAAGATATGCAGCAGCTCACGCAAATCCTCGCACCTTTCATTTCCACCAACACTCCCCTCATCACCTCAGTCGACTTCTCACACTACTTACCTCTTGCAGAGGCCAATAAAAAAGACACCATCACCTGGGATGCAATCTTTCACTGGAATCTCGCATCCCTCATTCGTCTCAATAGCAACGACTACCTCGACACACCCACCGGCATGGCCACGCTCCTGAACATCATGAAACAGAAAGGCTCTACTACCATAAACCAGCGCTACCACGACAACGCTGGAAGCATTCTCCACCAACCAAAGATCCCCTCAACAAGTTACTTCATTCTCACATTTACAAAATAGAAACCCCACAGCATAATAGCGGCAGAATATTCCCCTAACCCTTATTCTATGGCAGACGAACGCATCGTTTCCGAAACCGTCGTTGGAAGCTCTAATCCTATTGCTCGATACGGACGAAGTCTGGTCGATAGTATCAAAGGCATCGGAACTGGATTCATCATGGTCCTCATCGGCTTCGTGATCCTCTACTGGTCTGTCGGCATGAAAGAAAACTCCGGCGCCGTCGCCAAACTTCCGCTCACACCAGCTGAAAGCGTGAGCGCTTCTCAAGCCGGTCTCGTGAAAATTACCGGAAAACCAACACTCGCAGCATCTCTGGTCGCTCCAAAAAGCAGCGAAAATGTCGTCTACTACAAATACACCACCGAGGAGTTCCGCAAAGTGGAACAAACCAAGACCTCCTACAAAACCGTTCAGCAGAATGGCCAGGATGTTCAGCAAACCGTCGAAAGTAAAGAGTACGTCGATACCTGGGTTCCGGTTTCATCCGATGAAAAATGGGCCTCATTCAAGCTCGGATCGGTCGCCATTGAGCCACAGCCAGCAAACGCGAACTTCAACCTCAAGACGATCTACAGCCAAGAGACACCACTTCCAGCAGCTACCAACGCAGCTCTCGTCACGCCAATCACATACGCCGGAAAAACAGCAAATGCTCTCCCTGCCACCAAGACTCGAGACGTGGTCGTCGGTATTCCAGCAGATCAGAACCTCATCATCGTGGGCGAAATCAACAACGGCATCATCCGATCAGGCGACCCGTTCATCATCAGCAACAAGACCGACGCCGAGATCGTGGGCGATCTCAAGAGCGCTGAAAACACCAAGTTCTGGCTCATGAAAGGCGCTGCCTGGTTCTTCCTCGCCTTCGGCTTGATGGGCATCTTCGGCCCTGTCTTCGCCCTCCTGAATATCCTCCCAGGCGTCGGCTCAGCCGTAAGCGGCATCATGTTCGTCATCTTTGCCATCGTCGCCGCTCTCCTCGTCGCCATCGGCAGCCTTGTCATCAAATTCTGGTTCATATTCCTCGGCCTGATTATCGCAGCCATTATCGCCGCCATTGTGATGCGAAAAAAGGCCTAATTAAGGGGAAAATCCCTGTAACCAAAGCGGGAATAAGCCGCAGATACCTCCCCTATATTTATATTTTTCACCCCTCCCCCTAATGGTCAGCAAAAAACTCGCTCTCACAAGCGGTCTCATAGTCGCTTCCCTCTCCCTCACAGGCTGCAGTGGCCTCCAGGACATGATTAATAACAAAATCGCCTCTACGACCAAGCAGGTCGCCGACGGCGTCAACTCCGAAGTAGCCAAGACCACAGATGCGCTCAAGGCACAGGGCGAAATTATGCAAAAAGACGCTGGAATCGCAGCAGCTCAGCTCAAGAGCGAGTTCGGCATCGTCGATGGCGAGATCTACAAGAACACCGAATTCGGCTTCTCTCTTCAATTCCCAAAGAGCTGGGGAAAAGTAACAGCAGGCCCAGCAAAAGAAGTTCAGCTCGTTTCAAACAAGGTCAAAGATATTACCCTCACCTCAGAAGACAAAAAGAAAACATATACAATTGGGATGATAGATAAAAACTTCAAGGAAGAAGATGGTCTTGAATACAGTGTAAATCTCGGCACCGGAAGCAAATACACGTTCTTCGGACCACTGGGATTAATGAAAGGCGAGGAGCTTGGAGGAAAAGAAGATCCAGAAATCAAAGCCATCAATAAATCATTCATGGCTCTGTAATCAGGAAAGCTTCAAAAAAGGAGAGGATGGATCCGCAGACCACATTCTGCAGGAAATCAAAGATTTCCGAAGCCGTGGTCGAGGAAGATAGCCTCTCCTTTTTTGCATGCTCCTTTTTTTAATACCAACTTTCTGCTAAACTCCCGGGGGCTAAACCCCTCAAGACTATATCCCACGCATGACCTCGAACAAAAAAGCTACCTCCATTATTTTCGCAACGGTCCTGATGGATATGATTGGCATGACTATCGTCTTGCCGGCACTTCCGCTCTATGTTGAGAAGTTCAGTACGTCGACCTTAACGATCGCCGTTGTGTACTCAATTTTTGCGGCATGTGCATTCTTGGGTGGACCAATTCTGGGGTCGCTCTCGGATCGCTATGGCCGTAAGCCAATTCTCGTGATCTCTATCTTTGGAGCCGTAGCTGGCTGGGTAGTTTTTGCCCTCGCAACCAACATCTGGATGGTATTTTTCTCACGAGTTATCGCCGGACTTACGGCAGGAAATATCTCGGTAGCACAGAGTTATCTCACAGACATCTCTACAGACAGCAAAGATCGAGCACTGAAACTTGGCTTGATCCCAACAGCTATCGGGATTGGTTTCGTCACAGGGCCAGCTATTGGAGGACTTTTGACAAAAATATCTGATGTACTCCCCTTTTGGTTTACCGCAGTACTTGGGCTTTTGAACGGACTCGCAGCTATGAAATTCCTCCCGGAAAGTATCGCAAAAAAACAAAAAGACGCACACATCGAACTCAATCCATTCAAGACGCTGTGGTATGGACTGACCCACCGCAAGTATCGAACACTCATCCTTCTCCTCCTCGCCACATCCATGAGTTTCGAGAGTTATCACTCCACATTTATTCTCTTTCTCAGTCGTCGCTTTGGATTTGACGTCACGGCTGCTGGCCTTCTTCTGACAGTCATTGGAATTATGATCGCCATCAATCAGCTCGTCTTGATGAAAAACTTCTGGCTCAAACGTTTCAAGCCATACCGAATTCAAGTCATCGCCGCATTCGCCCTCGTGATACTCTTTTTCTTAGCGACATCGACCAATGTCAGAGTATTTCTTCCTATTCTGGTCATGCTTGGCCTCATGGAAGGCACCCTCACCGTCATCAATGGAAGTGAACTTTCTGGCTCGGCTGAAGAGCATGAACGTGGAAAAATTATCGGAGTATCTCATGCCCTCATCGCCATATCGCAAGTGATCGCACCTATTATTTCTGGCTATTTTATGGGGAACTACATCAATGCACCATGGCTTATCTCCATGTTCTGGATGATCATCGTTTGCACGATACTGATCGTCAAAAAGAAACGTCTTACACATGCTCCCCTCGACTTCTCTGGAAGGAATGAGCTCGAAAACATCTAGAAAATCTGCGTCCAATAGGCTATACTCAGGGCGCTTATTCCCTTTCTTTTATCTATGTCACGTTCTGTAAAAATTCTTCTCGGTGTCGTCGCCGTGGTTGCCGTTCTTGGTCTTTGGTTGAGCTCATCATACAATGGCTTCGTTTCTGGCGAAGAAACCGTCAAGACCGCTTGGTCACAGGTAGAGACGCAGTATCAGCGTCGTTTTGATCTCATCCCAAATCTCGTCGAGTCCGTCAAAGGCGTTCTCACACAGGAGCAAGATGTCTTTGGAAAAATCGCCGATGCACGTACACGATACGGCTCAGCTCCATCAGGTAGCAACGCAAAGGTCGCGGCGGCAAATGATCTCGAAACGGGTCTCGGTCGACTCTTGATCGTCATGGAGAACTACCCACAGCTAAAGTCTTCAGAGACAGTCCAGTCTCTCATGACACAGCTCGAAGGCACGGAAAACCGGATCAGTGTCGCACGTGAACGCTACAACGAGTCCGTTCAAGACTACAACGTCACCATCCGACGATTCCCAGGAAAAATGATCGCAGCGCTCTTCGGATTTGATGAAAAAACTCGATTCGAGGCGGTAAAAGGCGCAGAAGTCGCTCCAGCAGTTAATCTCAAATTAACGAAGTAATCTCACCATGCTCCACATCACCCGATGGCTCAAGGCAGGTAGCACACTCATCATAGCGACCTGCCTCCTCTCCATACAGTTCACGGCATTTGCCGCGCCACTCACCTATCCGGAACCAACGTACGTGAGTGACTACGCAAACGTACTTACGCCAGAACAGATCCAAGCACTCATGAATAAAGTGCTCACCTTCAAACGAGAGACCTCGAATGAGATCGCAGTGCTCGTCGTGCCAACCACAGCTCCAGAAACGATCGAAGAGTACAGCATCCACGTTACCGACAAGTGGAAGATCGGGAAGAAAGGAAAAGACAACGGCGTGCTCTTCACGGTCGCCGTAAATGATCGTGCCATGCGTCTCGAAATTGGCCGAGGGCTAGAAGGAGCCATTCC
>JAHFJT010000040.1 GCA_023245695.1 Candidatus Peregrinibacteria bacterium
CGCCTCTACCATGCCGCCTTTTTCGAAGTAGAGTTCGGAGAGTCCGTGATATCGATTCATCTTTACCATCAGCTCTGCCTGCTGCTTCATGACGACTTCTTGATTTTTCTGACCCTCGGTCGATCGCTTCAAAAACTCAAATACGGACGGGTAGCCCATCATCGCGGTACCGGCAAAAATTCCTACGACATCCGCATAAAAATATGGACTTCCGAGGAGCTCTCCGGGATCTTTTCGGTAGGCGACGGCCGTGACGAAGAGATTCAAACTTCTCCACACCGTGAGAATCAAGCCACCGAGAAATTTCGGATCGAGGACACGCTGCATTTGATTGGTGAACTGGGGTAGATCAAGTCGAGCCTCAATACCTTTGTGAAACTCGGCATTTTTTTCTTGCTGCACGAGCATCAGAGCGAGGACGCCCTTTTTCTCATCGGCGGTCATGAGTCCCTTTGCAATCGCCTTTTCGATGAGCTGTTCGCCCTGCGTCATCGTGAGGTAATTCGACTCCACCATCGACGATACGACGGCGAGCGCCTCTGGCTTGTTTTCGCTGATCGCGTACTCGGCGAATCTCTGTCGCTCGGTCGTATTCATACCTGCCATAATTGCAGCGACGCCGGATTGTTCAAGCATCTTGAGCGAGTCGTTGGTATTTGCGGCACCTGTCTCGGTACGCTTCTGAATTTTTCCATAGATGAAATCAAAGTCGGGTTTTTCGAGCTTGTTGTGCACGGCTTTCTGCAGCGTCTCTCCGTACGTCTTGTTGTGCACCATCTGCTCGTAAATCATGTTCGCGTGCTCGGTGATCTGCCAGAGACCCTTGAGATCGATGGACTCATTTTTTACCGTGAGCTGTCGCTGAAACTCCGTGAGAAATCCGGCGATTATTCCACGATAATTTCCGACGTCTTTCTGCACGTCGTGAAGTTTTGTGATCCACTGCTGTCGAAGTTCTGGCGAGTCCGTTCGTCGAATCTCATCTTCGAGAGATTTGTAGGCGTGGATAATGTATTTTTTGAGCGCGGTAATGGCTTGCAGACGCTCAGATTCGTACTGCTCCTTGTGAGTATTGGCCTTGATCTCAAGCGCATCAAAGAGTTGATCGATCTCTTTCGCATCGTTATCTTTTTCGGGTTCGACCGACTCCTCGTAGAATTTTTTCAACTCTTCGCTTGGACGCTTCGCGGCATTCTGCGCGTTTTTTGCGTCTACGTTTTCGGCCTCCGGTCTGTGTTGTTCAAAGTCTGCCATGTGTTTTTTTTACAGTTTCAAAAGGCGAACAAAAAGATCCATAAATCCTTCCTCTTTTCCCTCCCACTCCACGACGTGTCGTGTGAGATGTTTGCGAATAAGCGTCGGATCCATTCCGTTGAGTTCGATGATGATATCGGGCATGGTTTTCTGATAGGTCCGGATATACAGACGCTCAACAAATGGCGTGTGGTAGATGATCCAGAAGGCTCGGATATGCGAGTAGGCGATGTTTTTCTTGCCGATCTTGACGCCAAACTCGGACATTTTTACCTCGATCATTGGCGTGTCCTCGAAGTGGTCCATGCCGTAGGCGACCACGGCGATCATCATCGCTATCGCAAAAAACCAGTTCTGCGAGACGATGGCGTAGTAGAGGATACAAGAGAGGGCCAGTGCTGATAGCACGAGCCAGACGGCGCCTTTTTGGGGCTTATGACGAAGTGGTGTCTCCCAACTCAGGACTGCTTTTTCAAAGTGAGAGTTGTTGAGCTCTGCCTCTTTCACCATGGCTTTTTTCAACCGATATTTAGAGAGGATTTTTTTGAGCATGTTTTTATTTGGTTTTTCGTGTTTGAATTTCTGATTTTCATGGGTTTTCACCCCTGTATGAAAATCTTTTCATTATAGCACTTTTTTGCTTTGCGTGCAAGCTAGAGCCGATTCCCCTTTCCCCAGGGATTGCACCTCAAAATCTGCCAGATACCCTTCGCTGAGCCTACCACAACCCCGTCCTCCGCCAGTCGCTCCTTCATATACTGCGAACAGCTTGGCTCAAAGCGGCAAAATCCATGCGGGAAAAAGCCCTTCAGCATCCCGTGATCGGGGGAGAGGGTCTTTTGGTAGAGCGTAATGAACCCCACGAGCAGGTTACGAGGAAGCTGCCAAAGCTGAATAAGCCAACCCTTGAAGGTTTTGAGGGTACCCATAGCGCAAGCCTTAAAGTCTTAGTAGAAGAGTGATGGTGCCTTCTTGACGCCGTGGTCGATGACCTCGAAGTGAAGGTGAATTCCCGTGATACCACGTACATTACCGGTATTACCCATTTGTCCGAGAACCTGACCTTGCGTGACGTGATCGCCCACCTTTACGCTTGTGTACGTCATGTGACCATAGAGCGTTTTGATGCCATTTCCGTGATCGATAACGACATGATTTCCGTATCCACCAGCCCAGACGCCCATCGTTGAAACGACAACCGTTCCGCTCGCTGCCGCCCAAATTGGTGGCTTGCTTCGGTTTCCGATATCGAATGCGTAGTGACCCTTGTGGAAGCCCTGTGTAAGCGATCCAATGGTTGGGAAAATGAGGAATTTTCCAGCTGCTGGGGTATTGTCACTGCTCTTGAGATCTGCTTTTGCGGTTGCCTTTTCCACTGTTGTTCGAACGTTACGAGCGGCAGAGTCACGAGCAGGGGTACGGACCGTTGCTGATGCGATTGTTCGCGGAACCGCTGGCTTTACCTCTGGGAGTGGCTTACCTTCTGGCACAAAGATGATCTGATCCTTAGCAATAACGCCGTTTTGAATGTTGTTCATGGCGACGATCTTGTCGGTTGAGACCTTATAGAGTGATGCGATTTTTTCGATGGTCTGACCGGCAGCCACCTGGTGGCTGACACCATCTGCTGGTGGAATATTGAGCTTCTGGCCTACCTTCAAGGTGCTTGCGGCGGTAATACCGTTCTCCCACATGAGGGTTTCGGTACGCAAATTGAACTCTTTGGCTATGCCGGAGAGGGTGTCTCCTGATGCCACGGAGTAGAGGGCGATGTCTTTGAAGGTTCTTTCTGCTTTTGTTGTTTGTGGGTTTACTTTGGTGATGTATCCATCCTGATCTGCGATAAGCGTACCATCCTGGGTCGCCTGAGCGAGTGCATCATCACTATACTGTGCATTGGTGACATCGAACGTGCTTCCGAGGACGGCTGTTACCATCATGAAGCTCACGGCGAGGACACCAACTCGTTTATAGAGGGTACTGGCGGTAGGTGGCGCTACTCGGTCTTGCCACTGATTCTTCGCATGTTTTAGGGCTCCACCCACATATCGGATACCTGTAGCCTTGCTCACGCTGCTGATCATGGAAGCTCCATTCTCCTGGATCTGCTTCAGACCGGCTGAGACGATGCTATCTTTACCAAAAACACGCTCATGGCGTTTGAGGCGGGCTATCGCACTCACTTTCTGTGAATTAGGGGTGGCTGACAAAGGGGGCGGGGGTTAGGGGTATAAGCATTTCTGGGTGTACCTCTTTAATGACTCTATCGTGAGGTGGGTTTTTCGTCCAGATGGGGGCCATTGACTTTTGTATATATTGTGGTGGTCGCCAAAAAAATATACTCACTATAAATTTGTATTTTTTGGCTTATTATAGCTATTATTTTGATGCTACATTTTTGTATTTTAGGAGCATCATTTGTATACTCTTCCACTTGACTTGTTGGTATATTTCTATTTTGATATCGGTTTTTGAGGAGTCTAAAATCATGTATTCATACCACTGATATTCATGATGTCAAGTACCCTGACTGCAGATCTTCTTGATTGTGAAGCCGTATTTTGCTATCTTCTGCGCACTTTCTGCTTTTCTTTATATATAAGGAAAGCTTAAGGCTTACTAACCTAACCCAAAGAAAGATGGCTACCACTTTCGCGTCCGAGGACACTCGGAACTACGAACTTATGGTGATTCTTCCACCAGATCTCACTGATCCGGAGTTGAAAACCAAAGTTCAGGAACTCAAGACTCTCCTTACCCAACACGGGGGCAAGGTTATCGATATGGAGGTAACTCCGCTCCGTGATTTAGCGTACCGTATGCATAAGTATGATAAAGGATACTATGTTACGTTTCATTTCTCTTACCCTATCAATGGGATCAACGAACTTGAGAAGACGGTTCGAATTGAAATGGGTGTCGTCCGACATCTTCTTCTTACGTGCCCAAAGAACTACGAGTTCAAGGGTCTCATGGTCTACGCTGAAGAGGCGGACGCTATGCGTTTGAAGGAAATGGAAGAGAAAAAGGCAAAAGATCAGGCTGATCAGGATCGACGATCCGCTCCACGTCCTGTTGCGCGACCAGCTCCACGAGCTGAGAAGCCAGAGATGGACAAGGGCCCAATTCCTGCTTCAAAACCTGCTGCAGAAAAAGCTGAGAAGCCAGCACCTGCACCTGCTCCAAAGGCAAAGCCTGAGCTCAGCAAGGTTGACGAGCAGCTCAAGGCTCTCCTCGACAATCCAGATATTCAGATATAATCGACTCACATCACTATGCGAAGCATCAATAAAGTCATCATTATCGGAAATTTAACACGAGACCCTGTCATGAAAATGACGCAGAGCAATCAGCCGGTCGTCACGTTCGGCGTTGCAACCAATCGACAGTGGAACACTCGCGATAACCAAAAGCACAACTCTACGGAGTTTCACGAGGTTGTGGCGTGGGCGAAGCTTGCCGAGATCTGCGATAAGTACATTCGAAAGGGAAATCTTGTGTATATCGAGGGATACTTGAAGACACGAAGTTGGGAAGGCGCCGAAGGCGAAGGCAAGCGGTACCGAACTGAGATCGTGGTTCAGGATATTATCATGCTCGAGAAACGACGAAACGATGGCGATGATATGGATCGCGTCGACCAAGAAATGGCTGCCGCTGCTGAGTCATATAGTGGTGGAACCACCGGACGTTCTGGTGACGAACCACCTCTCGATGAGCTCGATATCAATTTGGGACTTGGTGAAGCCATTTCTCAGGATCTCAACTTTTAATTCTTAGTACACACCTTTACTTTCACTATTATGGCAACGTATCAAAATCGAAAAAATCAGAACACCGACAAAATTCTTCGTTTCGCTGACTACAAGGATTTGTGGTTGGTAAAGAAGTTCGTCTCACAGTGGGGCCGTATCGTTCCACGATACTACTCCGGTCTTCCTGTTCAGGCTCAGAAAAAAGTCGCTCTCGCCGTCAAGCGAGCACGATTCATGGGCCTGATCCCGTTCACAAAATAAATTTTTGCGAAGTGCGCTAGCACGATTTGTTTCACTATTTTAAAACCGCCCTGTCGAAGTGAGGGGCGGTTTTTTTGTGGTGAGTGTTTTTCTCCAATGTATTGCAGATTGATATACATTCTGTGGGAGGAGGTGGAATCCTGAAAAGTGCTCTAGAGCGTTGTATATCGATTCGCTAGCGAATCGATAGCTATTTGCATGCAGATCGCAATACAATCGTTTTTGGGCATTTTGAGAGATGCTGCCCGCCGTGGAGAATGTATTGCGAATTGAAAGCGGGTACGCGCGGCTGCACCTTCGGTGCATGCTACTTCACCTCCCGCTTCATCATCAACTTTCCCATTCGAAACTCCGGTCCCATAAAATCACACTCAGTGCAACGCGAGTCATGAAACTGCGTAATCGTTGTTGTCACGCGGTACGGCACGTCTTTTTTGAAGTACATATCGCATGCATCCTGGCCGGCCTTCAGGCACGTCAGCACTCCTGATTCTATAGGCCAAGGAAACTTCTTCTGAGAAGCTTTTGCGAGCTTGATCGTACAGATAAATCCATAGTCCCCGTCTGAACAATTCACCGTTCCGTTCGCAATTTTTTTTCCTTCAAGGATAACGGTCGCTGGGTATGCGCCCGTCGTCACGTACGAGACCTTCATGCCTTTCACTACATCTCCAACCTTGAGACCGTCCCATGGTGTCGTGATACTTTCTGCAAAGGCTGCCTGTGCTGTAAGAGAAAAGAGGCTGATGAGTGCGACGAACGTGGTGGTGAGTTTTTTCATAGGAGGGTAGAAAAGAGTAATGCGGATGAAGTATACCTTGTAGCAAGCCTCATGTTACACCATTTATATTGCAAGTATACGTTTTACCTCTTCTCGAGATTGCGGACGCTCTTCCGGATAGTAAGCGGTGGCTTGCGTGATGAAACTCACAAGCCGCTCAGACTGCTTCTCGTTCTCACCATCCTTGCGAGCGATGTTTCGGAAGAGCTGTCGTGCAGCAAGTCTTCTCTGTTCCGGTTCGGGTGCACGCGTGAGAAAATCGAGAATTCCATATTGGGCAAGCATCGCCTTTGTATCAATTCGATATGCAAGCCCTACGAGACGCAGCGCGCTTTTTCCGAGAGCGTGCATGTCTGTTCCACGCACATATCTTCCCTCAATGTGTTCAGGTGACATGAAATCCGGCGTTCCGAAACGCAGAGGAGGATTACCAATTCGTATATCACCGAGGGGAGCAAGATAATCCATGTCGATAAGTTTGGACCTCGGCGCGCCCTGATCTCCGGTTTTTCGAACGATATTTGCGGGCTTCACATCTCCATGCGCCATTTCATGTTGGAGAAGTACGTCGATCTGTTCTGCAATGTCGAGTACGATCCTTGAAATAGTTTTAGAGTTAAGTTTTTCAATGCGCTCAGCCACGGTTCCCTCAATAAATTCTGTAACGACAACGTGATTGTCGCAGTGATGCATATCAGGAAAACCGGAAGGACGCAGCACTTCTCGAAGTTTTTTCCAGTGCTCAAAAGCTCGATTCGCGACGGCGCTTTGACTTTCGTTTCTAAATATTTTCAGCACGAATGCGTTCTCTTCATCGAGAATATTTTTTGTCTTCATTTTCTTTGTTACCTTTCTAACTTTTAGCGCCTGCATCACCCCCTTCCCCTCACGAAGAATAGCCTCAACTTGAAAGGCTTGATCGCCGAGATCAATAGTAGCGCCTGGATTGTAATAGGGGGAGAGTGACGGCATGGGTGTAGAACCGTTTTTTTAAAATGAGGTGTTATTTTGCTGTATAGTAGCTGTTTTGTCAATTTTTTGGCTTACAGTTGCCTCAAAGCCGCCCATCCGTTATAGTGCGGGCGTAAAGCTATACACGCTACGATCCACACCCCTATGCAGGACATTCTTGAATTTTCAAAGCTGAATGATGAGGAACTCGTGGAAGTTCTGCGCAAGCATAAGATTGGACTGAGTGTGAGTGAGGCGCGGCATATTGTCGAGCTTCTTGGACGTGATCCTAGCCTTACTGAAGCTACTGTTTGGGGAATTCAGGGCTCGGAGCACTGTTCGTACAAGTCGAGTCGGAAACACCTGAAAGGCTTTCCAATCCACGCACCAAATGTAATCGTGCCGGTCGGAGAGGACTCTGGAATTTTTTCACTCATTGAACACGAGGTCGACGGTAAATCTGAGCGTTATGGCGTGATCGTCGCCCATGAAAGCCACAACCACCCTTCACAGATCGTGCCGTTCGAAGGCGCATCGACGGGTGTGGGTGGGATCGTCCGAGATATTTGCTGTATGGGTGGACGTGTGATTGGAACGATGGATGCGCTGCGATTTGGAGATATTACGCGAAATCAGTCGAAGTGGATTGCGAATGGCGTGGTGAGCGGAATTAGTGGATACGGCAATCCGATTGGTGTGCCGAACCTCGGTGGAGATACGTTTTTTCACCCGGGATACAATGATAACTGTTTGGTGAATGTGGTCGCGATTGGAACGGTGCGCGAGAGTGATGTGATTCACTCGTACGTTCCAGAAGAGGCCGCGGATCGTGGATACGAGTTTATTGCCGTCGGTAAGCCAACAGATCGAAGTGGTATGGGTGGCGCGAGTTTTGCATCACAGAGTTTTGCGGATGCGGGTACGGGAACAAATGCGGGGCCGACCGACGCAAGCGTCGCCCTAGAGGCGAAAAAAAGTGCGGTGCAAGAGCCG
>JAHFJT010000041.1 GCA_023245695.1 Candidatus Peregrinibacteria bacterium
TAGAGAAAATTCTCATCGAAGGCGGACACGCCAAAACGGCAAAGGCCTATATCCTCTACCGAGCCCGACAAACCCAAGAACGCGAACAAACCGAATCTATTATTGGCAAAGGGAACGCTGAAGAGCGACTGAATTTCTCGAACAATGCGCTCGAAGTTCTCAAGCGGCGTTATCTCCTCAAGGATGAAAATGGCGACATTACCGAGACGCCAAAACAGCTCGTCGAGCGTATCGCAAACAACATCGCGCTTGCCGACAAGAACTACGGTGCGAATGAAGAGCAGTACGAAGCGACCGCAAAGAAGTTCTACGACGTCATGGCGAATCTCGAGTTCATGCCAAACACGCCAACCATTATGAATGCCGGTACGGAGGTGCAGCAGCTCTCGGCGTGCTTCGTATTGCCAGTACCAGACTCGATCGAAGGCATCTTCGACTCGCTGAAGTACCAGGCCATCATTCACAAATCCGGTGGCGGAACGGGCTTCGCATTTTCACGCTTAAGGCCAGCCAACGACATGGTGAAGTCCACGGCAGGAGTGTCTTCGGGACCCGTTTCTTTTATGAGAATTTTCGACGCCGCAACCCAAGAAATCAAACAGGGCGGCAAACGACGAGGCGCAAACATGGGCATTCTCCGGGTCGATCACCCAGATGTCCTCGACTTCATCGTCTGCAAGGCGGACATGAAAACCCTCACCAACTTCAACATCTCCGTTGCCATCACGAGTAAGTTCATGGAGGCGCTCAAGCACGACGAGAGCTACGACCTCATCAATCCACGCACCAAGACGGCCTGCGGCCAGCTCCGTGCACGCGAAGTCTTCAACCTCATCATCCAAAATGCCTGGCTCAATGGTGATCCGGGTCTCGTCTTCATCGACAACATGAACGCGACCAATCCTGTTCCACACCTCGGCGACATCGAGGCGACGAATCCATGTGGCGAACAAGATCTCCTCCCCTTCGATTCCTGTAACCTTGGCTCCATTGCAGTCAACCGTTTTATCCGAGCGGATAAGAAAGACTTTGACTGGGATCGTCTCAAAGAGGCGGTGTATACGACCACCCATTTCCTGGACAACGTCATCGATATGAACCGCTACCCGATTCCACAGATCGAGGAGATGTCGAAGAACACTCGACGCATTGGACTCGGAGTGATGGGATTCGCCGATGCGCTGTACCAAATGATGATTCCCTACGACGCTCCAGAGGGCCTGGCAAAAGGCGAAGAGCTCATGAAATTCATCCGTGACGCAGCCATCGAGAAGTCCGTCGAGCTCGCAAAAACTCGTGGAACCTTCGGGGCATACAAAGGTTCAAGCTGGGAGAAAAAAGGCATCAAAATCCGCAACTCCTACGTCACCACCGTCGCACCAACGGGAACCATCGGTATGATTGCTGAGGCGAGCGGAGGTCTCGAACCCAACTTCGCCATCTGTTTCATCAAGAACGTCATGGACGGAACCGAACTCGTATACACAAACGCCTACTTCGAAGAAGTCGCCAAAGAGCGTGGCTTCTACTCAAAAGAGCTCATGACCGAGATCGCCAAGGTCGGAACGATCCAGAGTTTCACCAAAGAAATCCCAGCGGACGTCCGACGAGTCTTCGTCACGGCGCAAGACATCTCGCCAGAAAATCATATTCGCATGCAGGCCGCCTTCCAGAAACATGTTTGCGCCTCTGTCTCCAAAACCATCAACTTCTCGCACTCCGCCACGATGCAGGACGTCGAGACCGCCTACATGCTCGCCTACGACCTCAACTGCAAAGGCGTCACTATTTACCGCGACGGCTCACGGGACTCGCAGGTACTGAATATTGGGAGAGTAAAGCGTAGCGCAGCGGAGCTTTCTGTCCCCGCACCCGATCCTAATGTACCGACCGTTCCCGCTCCCGTCTTAGAAAAACGCGTCGCTGAGTTCATCCCACCACCCATCATGACCGTCGGACCAACCACGCTCGACCGCGACCACCACAAGATCAAGTCCAAGCACGAGCTCATGGCCGACAAGGAGTGCCCAGAGTGCCAAGGTCAGGTTCAGATCGCAGAGGGATGCATGCTCTGTTTAAGCTGTGGCTTTTCAGCTTGTAGCGTATAAGCCTCAGCCTTGCTTTCCAGACAAAACATGATACAATACCCATCCCTGGGTAGTCTTTTTTACACCATTTTCCCCTATGGGCCGATCATCAACGCTCAACAACAAAGAGTTCGAACTCGACGAAAACGAAGGAGGCACTCGCTTTGCGGACAAGCAAAAAGACGACCTTCTCAATAACAAAGCAGATGCGGCCACGACGCTTGCGAACCAGAAAGCGTTCGAGGAGATTTATAATGGCGCGAGAAAAGAGCTCATGAAGTCAGGAACCGCACTCAGCGAAGAAGAGCGAAAGACCTTCCAGGAAAAGCTCATGATCGCAAATCAGGAGCGTGATCCAAAGAAGCTCGCTGAAGTTCAGAAGCATCTCTCGGAAACCATCGATCAAACTCGCGAACTCACCCAGCAGTATTTCAAGGGTCTAGATCTCAATAAAGACCTTTTCGGAAAAGACACGGCCCGCCGAGTCGATACCCTCAAAGAGTACAAAGACAAGTTTGCCGAACAGAATCTCAAGAATAAAAAAGAGTGGAGCAGCAAGCTCGGCGATGAAATCGCCTCGCTCAAAGACCTCCGCAATGACCTCGTGCGTGTCGTCGGCTCAGGC
The DNA here is from genome assembly GCA_023245695.1 of Candidatus Peregrinibacteria bacterium. Lineage (GTDB taxonomy): Bacteria > Patescibacteriota > Gracilibacteria > UBA1369 > UBA12463 > CALREA01. The sequence continues at coordinate 2,713 of JAHFJT010000041.1, forward strand.
AAAGAGTCACAGGCTTACATGGAACAGTTCAACAAGCTCCGACGGAGCGAAAAGCGTGAGTTTATCAAAGAGCTCAAAACCAACGTCGAGACTTTCACGAAGACCGTAGAAACGCTCAAGAAATCAGGTCTCTACAGCGACGAAGAGATCAAAAATCTTAGCGTCCGATTCCGCGAATCCCCGCTCGACCAGCAGAAAAAAATGCTCACCGAACTCCAGGAAGACGCGAAAACCGAGTCGATCAAATCCGTACAAGACACCTTCAAAAAATTCTCTCCCGATACCCAGAAAAAGTTCGAGGCTGCTCTCAAAAAAGCACGCGGACTCAAGGCAAAAAAAGAGCTGATCGAAGAGATGAAACAAGATCGCCGCAGCACCTTCATCAATCTCTACGAAAACGCGAGCTACCAAGACTCCAAAGGTCAGTCACGCCGACTCAATAGCCCGCAGGAAATCAAAACACTCATCTCCAGCATCGACAAAGAACAACGCCCAGAAGTACTCGAAATGTTCATCAACGGTACGCCAGCCGCCAACGCCAAGCTCACCGAATTTGCAAAAGGCTACGACGCCGCACCCGCGAACGTTCAGGCACAGTACGACTTCTGGAACGCCGATTACAGCAAGAAAGAGACGATAGCGCAGGACTGTGAGAAACATGTGAAAAAAATTAGCGAGTGGAATAAGCAGCTGAAGAAAGCCATCGACGAACGACTCATCGGAACCGTGAGTGCGGGACGATACGAGACCCAGTTCGAAAAACTCAACCTCAGGCAAAAAGACGAAGTTCTTCAACGATCCACCCTCAGCGATCCACGACGAAAGGATATTCGTGATCGATTCGACAAACTCCCAAAAGAAATTCAGAAAAAGCACGAACACTTCTTCGACATGGGACTCGAAGATCGAAGTAAGCTCGTCATCAAGGAGGAGAAAAATCTTGAGAGAGTTTCGAAGGTCCAGGGAGCCTTTGAGAAAAAAATCGATGGCATGATCGAGGAGCATCTCCTCTCCGAAGAAAGCAAAGACGCGTACGTGAAGTGGATGTCAGAAATGGAGGATGTAGAGGACATGGAAAAGGCGCTCGACAAGTCCGATCTTGATCTTCCAGAGCGAGGATTCGTTCTCGAGACCTTCCAGAAATTGCCAGACGATGTTCGAGTCAAGTACGAGTCTTCGTTCTACCAACAAGATCTCACCGATCGTATCGAAACCCTCGATATGATTCTTCCAGAGGATGCACGAGCCGATTTCCGACAAGCACTTTCCAGCATGGAGGCTGCCCGCCAACTCACCGATAGTCTTGAGAAACAGACCGAACTCAAGACGCTTCGAAACATGGCAAACGAGTTCCGTGATAAGAATAACCAAAAAGCCGAACTCGAGATCCGAGAAAAAATTGCGAAGCTCGAGCCCGAAGATGAGATGAATCAAGAGCGCCTCGAAGAGCTCAAGATGCTCGAAAATCCAGACAGCCAGTTTATCGGCGATCTGCTCATGCAGATCAAAGGACAGGCCGGTATGAAGGAGGAGATTGAGGCGAACCACATTATGTTTGAGATCGCTGATCGCGCACATGCACACGAACTCTACGCGAAGAAACAGGGCATGGAAAACCGTCTCGCCGCGAACGACAATCAAGAATTTGCCGAGCTCTCTCAAGAGCTCTATGACTACAGCGAGGGCGAACAGATGCTTGATCGCCAAACGGGAAAAGCTATCGATATGCAGGTCTTCGACGAGAACGATCTCTTCCGAAACAAAAACGTAGTGAAGATCACCGAACATCGCAAACGCTTCAAAAAAGATGGAGAAACCTTCACGAACTCTCCAGCAAGACTCGGCCAGTATGGCCTCCGCGACCATACCGGAAAAGAGCTTAAGGGCGAAGAACTCCTCAGATACAAGCGCCAAAAAGCCACCATGCTCGCAGCCAAAATTCTCAATATGGGAACGGAAGGCCAGGTCACCGGAACACCAAGCGACGAGGTCGTCGACGAGATGCTCAAGGCGATGGATGAGATTGATGACTTTCGGAATGCTGCGTAAAGGAAGCGGGAACGCTCTTCAGGCACAGTTTTACATACGCCACCATCAGGAAATTGAAGTACACGACCACGACCCAACCCGTCATGGGCGGGACTTGGATATTTGAAAATGGCAACACGGCAAAACCGTGCAGCACAAAAAAGTACATATCCACCACGAGCGTTCCGAGCCGCCCTACAAAAAACCCCAGAGGCCAAAACACAAAACCCACCATAAGTACTCCCACCGCCAAGATCATGAAAAAAGGAATGAACGGAACGAACACGACGTTCGTCACCAGGCCAATAAGCGAAAATTGCTGAAACGAAAAGAGCACCGGAACAGTTACAAGGTACACCGCAAAGGTTGTGAAAAATGGCTCAAGGATAAGATTTTTTACCCACGATCCAAGGAAACCCTCATCGATCATCCGCTTGATAATCACAATAGAACTCACTCGCTGCACCACCTCGGGCGCGAGGTAGCACACTCCCACCGTCGCCAAAAACGACAACTGAAATCCCCGATCCTCCACGAGCATAAATGGCCGCCAGATAAGCATCCCAACCGCACTCCACAAAAGCGCCAACAGGAGATCTCGTTTTCGTCCAACGGAGAGCGCGTATACCATGAGAAAGCCCATGAGCGCCGCGCGAAGCGCGGAAGCACTCATTCCCACCAGGAGTAAAAATATCAGAAGCACACTGCCCATCGGAACAAGCTTCCATTTTCGCGGAACCCACGCAAACATACTCATCGCCAAACCCAGAACAAGCGTCACGTTATACCCAGAAACCGCGATGACATGCGTCAATCCTGTCGCTCGAACATCCGCCAAAATACTCTGGCTCACGCCCAAACTTCCACCTGCAATCACACCCAAAAGAAACCCTCCTGCGCTTCCGGGAAAGAGCCGAACCATCTGTGCCACGAGTCGCTGCCGAACCAATAATACCACTCCCGACAATCCAGATGGATCTTTCACCGAACGAACCTGCGCTCGACGCATCGTCCACCTACCGCTCACCTCCGCCCACTCCACCGAACCAAAAACCGTCATCTCCTGCCCGCGCCAATACGTAGGATATCGCGGCAACTCGAGCCGAACCATACCATGTCGCACCAACGACACACCACCACTCACGATTTTTTCTACCTCCATCGTCACCAGACTCCCCTGTTCCCGCACGCTCGGATCGCCATCGAGCACACCCACCAGCATCACTGAACCGGTCACAGCACGAAGAATTCCAGAAAATTCAGAGCGCTCTTTTTCCGCAATATACAGCCGAATATATCCACACGAAAAAAATACCAAAACCACACACACAAGCGCACACCATCTCCGGCCTCCCAATATTCGTCCTCGAAAACACAACCACCCATACCAACCAAAAATACTTACGATCACATATCCACCCATCACTGAACCGAGTGAGCACCACAAGATACCGCCAAGAAAAGCCAAAAGATAGAGTTCAAGATACTGAGCCATACATACCATCCTAGCAAACCAATCTTACAAACCATTGAACAAAATCTGACACAGGATAAAAAGTCGTGACAGAAAATATCAACACTTTTACCAAAGCTCGCAAAATCATTTGTCACAAAGTATCAACATATATCGCTTGTAGACGCCAGAAAGAGAGATTAAGAATAGCATCACGCATCCCATGACATCCATGATCGAACCCCTACGAGACATTATCCACCTCCTCATACAAATTGGTTTTCGTGAAAAAGAGTCGCTCGTTTATGCTCTTCTTCTCATGAACGGCCCAAACGCTATCACCAATATCGCAAGAAAAATTGAAATTCCTCGATCCACCACCTACAACATTATGGCTGATCTCGTTCGCCGAGGAATCCTCCGCCAAAGCCATAAAAACAATCTTCAAGTCTACGAAGCAACTCCACACAAGCTTCTCGAGTATCTCCAGCACCGCCGCACCAAAATTAATTTGCAGATCGAGAAGATGCATGAGACCCTCAAGCACCTCAACGAACACCAGCAGAAGAAATAGAAACTAAAAAGAGAGGGTGATTGAATCTCGCAGGCCACATTCTGCAGACTTCCAGAGGAAGTCGAAGCCGTGGCCGAGGGAGACAACACCCTCTCTTTTTTAAATGACATTATTATTTCTTCGCTGGTGTCTTTGTGGCAGGAGCTGGAACAGGAACAGGTGTCGCGTCAGCAGGAGCGGTGATGGTACCACCAGTAGGATCAATACCAAATCCTCCAAGCATACCGAAGAGATCGAACTCCTGCGCATCTGCAGGCTCTTGAACCGTGACCGTCTTGCCATAATTTGAACCAGTCGTATCAAAATGAAGCTCACCCTTCCCGGCAGACTTTCCATCACTTCCAACAATTTTATTCATCTTCACATCAAGTTTGATACGATCAAGAATCTGGCTATCCATAGAGACCCAGAAATCAGCATTAGCGGTAGAATTCTGGAAGAAATCATTAAATTCCTTTACGTCCTGCTCCGTCATCGTTTTTCCATTGCTCTTGAAGTAGCCCTCGAGGAACGCCTTCAACTTTCCAGCATCCACCTGAGCGCTGTAATGGTAGCTCTTCAAGCCGCCAATCGTATCCACACCCTCGTACGAAATATCCTTGAGGTAGTCGAGCGCAGCCTTATACACTTCCTGAATCTTCACGAGATACGCCGTATCAGCACTCTTCTCGAGATTTGCATAAAAATTTTCTGGCAACGGAATCTTCCACCACTTGCTCAAAAACTGGCCGATCTGATCCTTTGGAATATCCTTCTCTGGACCGGTCAAACTATTGAGAACTGCGAAAATACTTTTGTTGTTACCGCGGAGTTCAGCGCTTGCTACATAGGCATCCTGATTAACTTTCACATTTGCGGTGAACTTCGTATTAAAGTCAGAAGCGAGGGCGCTGGTCTTGGATGAATCTCCATTTGCAGCAATATCAAAGGTCATATTTTGTGGTTTATTGTCAGCATCTTTGCCAAGCAAATTACCACTCAAGTTGAAGGTAAAATCACCTGCCTTCTGCGCCACAAGATTGGTAATACCTGTTTGAAGCATATCCTTCGCCTCCTTCGGAGGCTTGGGAGCAAACCACGCACAGCCTGATGAAACAGCCAAAACGCCCACCAAGGCAACACTTACAAATCGTCGTGAAAAAGTCATAAAAATGATTAAGGGAATTACAACCGTTCTATAGT
>JAHFJT010000042.1 GCA_023245695.1 Candidatus Peregrinibacteria bacterium
AAGCCTTCTGGTTGAAAACAGGCCGATAGGGGAATGCCATGTGGTATTGCTGTTTTTGGCTCTGTGTGCAGAAAACCAGGACACTCGCCATGGAAGACATGGGTCTCTCGAGAGGTTCCATTTTGCAATGTGAGGGCTGCCGTACAATGAAAGCGTGCAGCGCGTTTTTCTTCCGGTTTTTTCTTCAGCTCTTCGAGAAAGTAGGCCAGCCACTCATCGTCCGTGGCGTGTTCGCCTGCACCCCAGCGGCGCGTCTTGAGTCCAAGTTCGTTCGGAAATGCATCGATCTCGATACCGGAATCTTCTGCGAGAGTCATGATGCCTCCCGATGCCTCAAAGTAAAAAAGGCTCTTGATTCGAGCATTTTCTTCGTAGGTTCCACCCGTCTCTTCCGGTGACTCGGTGATCTGTTTTTCTTGGGGCGTGATGAGCTGTAGGGGAAGTCCGAGGAGCACTTCGCCGATCTCGTGAAACTTACCTTTGTTGGTCGTGCCGATGAGAATATCGAGCATATACAGAGTATGTGGCTAGAGTGGTGGAACGGGAATGTAAAACTTATCAAAAAACTTTTTCTCTTCTTCTTGGGCGGAGGTGAGAAGCTTGGTCGCGAGACTTTTGAGCTTGATAATGTGAAGCTGGTTTGTGGTGGTGGTTTGGAGGAGATCTACGATCTTGAGGGCGCTCGTCGGATCGTCAGTGATAATGGTATTGTGAGAGTTGTTTTGGAGAAGGATGAGATAAGATTGCATCATCGTTTCGTAGCCTTTCTGGACATTGTCAGGAAGGGCGCCGCGCAGTTTTTGGTTGATCATGATGTGGTTGAGGTGGTAGCGCAGCCGATTGAATCGATCCAACTGCAGGGCTCGAGTATTGAGAATATCTGCCTTTGTGTACTCTTTTTGTTTCATGAACATCTCGGCCCAGAGATTGTAGGCTTCGGCGTAGAGGCGGTTTCGCTGCGTGATGGTGTTGAAAAGTTGGTTCGCGAGGGTGAAGTTGTTCATCTCGAGGGCGTTATGGGCACGCAAGAGAACGGCGTCTTCAAAGAAGAGTGGGTGAATAGTGGCGAATATATTTTCCGCCTCTATATACTGCTGGTTTGCGGTCAGGGTGCGAGCATGAACGATCTTTTCGCGCTGGTAGATTTCGTATCCGCCGCTTACGAAGAGCGCGAGAGCTGCAAGCATGCTGATGCTGTAGAGGATTCGGCGTGGGGTGATGAGGGTGGGGTGAGCCTTGGTATGCGCGAGAGCGATGTTGAGTATGAGGCCAAGGAGCGCCCAGAGAAGCATCGCGTTTGAGGTGAAGTTGAGGTTGTAGTCGATCATGTTGTGCGCGACGATGCCGAGCACAGAGAGTATGAGTATAGCCATGAGCTCTTTTTTCTCTTCGCACCGATACCCGAGAATAAGGATCCAGATGATGAGGGCGAGGTAGAGAAGGCCGGATGGAATGCCAAATTCGACGGCTTGCTTCAGGAGCATGTTGTGCGGATGGCCCGAGGTGGCGAGAGGGTGCGTCTGGTAGTACGGATAGGTGAAGGCGAAGGTGTCGGGCCCATATCCCGTGAGAGGTCGACTCTTGATGAGCTGGAGACTTCCTTTCCAGAAATCGATTCGCTCATTCACCGATGAAGATTTTTCGTCTGACTGAAGGGTGATTTTTTTTGTGAAGTTGTTGGTTTCAAACTGTGTGGTTCGTATCGCTTGCGTGATACCCGTTCCTACTATGACGATGATGAAGAGCCCCGCGAGAGCTTTGTTGAGTGGGAGTTTTTTTCTGAGTATAAAAAATGCCATGATGAGAATAGAGACGATTAGGCCGCCTCGAGAAAAGGTCAGGAGGAGGGCGATAAGCATGAGTGCCGTGATAGTGAACCAGGTTGCTTTTTCTGGACTGTGATGTTGGAATTGGTAGGCGCGCCCGAATCGATACAGGGCATATGGGAGGAGGCCGATGAGGAAAAGGGCAAATCCGTTCGGGTAGGACGAGATGAGATAAGGCAGGTGCGCAAAACTACTCGCGAGTCTATCGGTGGGTGTGCTGATATACAGTGCGAGTCCAAAGATACAGAGACTCGCTGTGAAGACACAGAGCGAGGCGAAGAGTTTATGGATGAGTTCTTCGGACACATCGAGTTGGAGAGTGATCAGAAGCGTGGCGACTCCGCAGAGGAGGCTTGTGACGCTTACGAACCCAAAGTCTTTCATCGTTGAGGTGAGCCATCCGAACATGATACTTAGTGTGAATATCATGATAATTGCTAGGAGTGGCGTCGGTACATGTCGCTGATGGCGGTTTTTTTGGAGGTACAGTGTCGTGAGTATGGGCAAGAGGCTTACGGCCCAGAGAAGGTGTGTTTGGAATGAGATGCCTCCCCGGTGGAGTGCGGAGATTGCGATGATGCCGAAGATCATTATGAGCGGCAGGGATTTTTTCATGATGAGAGCTTACCATTAAAAAAACCTCCATGGAATTGAAGGTTTTTTTGAGCGTGTGCACGCTATGCTGTGTGTTGAATTACGCCTGTGCTGCACCAGGAACATCAGCAGCGCTGACGATCTTGTACATACCACCACCGCATACTGCGCAGCGACCTTTTGCAGCGTGACGACCGTTCTTCATGACGACGTATTCAACGTCAGCCATCTCTCGGCGATTCACACCTTCGTTCTTATTGCACTTTGGGCAAAGACCTTGCATGGGGAGTAAATTAAGAATTAAAATTTACGATTAGTTTGATTATATCACAATTTGTTTAGCTTTGTCCAGCTTTGAAATGGGCGAAGTTGTCAAATGGGCTTATTTCAGCTTTAAAAAGCCTAGGCCAAGGCTACGAAAAATGCTTTCTGAGAGGCTCTTTTTTGGAAGCTACGGTGTGAATATTGCTGGGCCAAACGGATTACTAAATGCCTGCGGATTTATGATTGGTGTATTTCCAGCAGATGGATCTTTTGGTGTTGGGGCGGGGATAGGCGTCTGGCTGGAGGGCGTGGAAGTTGGCGTTGGATCTGGGGATATTGGGCCACCCGGGATTACTGTATCATCGCCAGCCATCTTTACTTGTATGGCTGCTTGGCCACTGTACCCATATTGATCTTTGACCACAGCTTTGATCTCATATGCGGTTCCGGGTTTTGCATATTTTGGAATTTTGATCGTGGCGTACTCAAATGGCGCCGAGCTTCGTACGGCTCGTGGTGTGTTGTCGAAGTAGTAGGTCACTTCTTTGACACCATTTGGCGCTTGGAACTTTACGACCACATCCACAGAGCTGCCTTCGATCGTCTGATACGCTGATGGAGAGAAGATGCTGACCGTTGGCGCATTTTCGAGCTGTTCTTTGACGCAGAGGGGCGATATGGTGGTTGGTGGGGCACCTGACTCGTCGCCTTTGGATCCATACCATTGATTCACGCCATTTTTCCAGATGTCGTTCGCGAGCGGGTCGCTATGAATTTGGTAGACGCGTGCTTCTACGAACTCTGCGGGGCAGAACTCGTTTGCGAGAAGGTTATTGCGCATATCAATATTTGCCTTTACGTAAGATCCTTCCACCTCCGTAGGGACGGCGAAGCTTGCGAAGATTTCGGTTCGCAGTTTGTCTGGCGGTGTGTTTTCGCTTGGGAGAAGTCCAGTGAGGGTCGAGATCGTTACTTCCTTGATGCCCTCAGGACGTGGGAATGCTTCATCTGGTTTGTCCTTGAGGAACTCCGTCATAATCTCTTTCCAGATCGGCGCTGCCACATTTGAACCATCGGCATTGACTCCGAGCGGATCGCCTCGATTGTTTCCTACCCAGACTGATCCGACGACGCTTGGCGTGAAGCCCATGGTCCAGAGATCCATTGGATATGCGGTTCCTTTTGACTTGGTTTTGTTTGTCGAAGTACCGGTTTTCGTTCCGACAGTGTGTCCGGCGATTATGAGATTTTGACTTACCTTTACGGAATTGTCGGAAAGAATGCTGTCGATGAGGTAAGAAACTTCTGGATCGAGCGCCTCTTGCCAGTCTTTGACCGAGTCAGGATTCCACTCTTCGATAATCTTTCCGGTAGCGTCTTGAATTTTTAAAATAGAGGTGAGTTCCGGCTTCTTTCCCATATTGGCAAATACGCTGTAGGCCGTCACCATGTCGACCATCTTTACTTCTGCTGCGCCAATTGCGAGAGGGTATCCGTAGTCAAAGTCAGGCTTGAGCGTCGTGATACCCATCTTCTGTGCGAGCTCGATGATCGGGCCTTTTTCTCCGGCGAGATAGTAGGCTTTGATAGCAGGAATATTTCGAGACTGTCCGAGAGCGGCACGGATTGCCATCGGTCCACGGAAGGTCCCATCGTAGTTTTGCGGCTTGTTTTCGCCGAGCTGCATTGGCGTATCGTAGAGCACGGTGGCTGGCGTATAGCGCTTGAGGAAGGCCTCTGCGTAGACGAACGGTTTGAATGACGAACCTGGCTGACGAGCGCGGTCGGTCATGTTTACGTATCCATCAATGTCGGGATTTCCATAGTCACGCGAACCTACCATCGTGAGAATCTGGCCCGTTTTTGGGTCTGCGAAGAGAGCGGCTGCATTTGAGGCTTTGTAGTTTTTTTGATTGGTCTCTGCGCGTTTTGCGATCGCATTTTCGGCGACTTCTTGAAGCTTCCAGTCGAGAGTTGTATAGACCTTGAGACCGCCTTGCTGAATGATTTCCTTTCCATATTTACTTTCGAGTTGTCTCTGGACGTACTCCATGAAGTGAGGTGCTTTCTTGAGGGATTTGTATGGAAGGAACTGTGCAACCTGGGTCTGTTTCCATGCCTCGTTTTTTTCTTCAGTGGTAATGAATCCGAGTTCAGCCATTCGTTTCAAAACAAGGTCTGCGCGCCCTGCGAGATATACTTTATGGTCATTGTCCAGGACGTTCATTTTTCCAAGAAGACCGTAGGTGTACTCGCTATCTTTGATGTCGCTAGCTTTCGTGATATTTCTCTTCTGGAGCTCTTCAGTGGTGAAGTTTTTCGTTACGGTGCTGGAGCGGTGACTTCCGTATGGGTTGTAGTACGTCGGGAGCTGCGGAATACTTGCGAGAATGGCACTCTCTCCGAGGTTGAGGTCTGAGGCGTTTTTTCCGAAGTACATCTGTGAGGCCTTTTGCACACCGTAAGCATTATTTCCGTATGGAATTTGATTGAGGTAGAGCTCGAGGATTTTTTTCTTGTCGTATTTCTGTTCGAGTCTTACCGAAAGAATGAGCTCACGAATCTTTCGAGTGATGCTGTGCTCTGAGGTGAGAAAGGCATTTTTGACGTACTGCTGCGTGATCGTCGATCCACCGCGCTGCTGGCCAATCCCGAAGACTTCGTGAAGACCCGCTGCGGCGATACCCGTCATGTCGAATCCTTTGTGCTGCCAAAACTGATTGTCTTCAATCGCGATCGTCGCGTTGATAATGTATGGCGAGATCTTGTCGTATGAGATGGACTCACGATTTTCTTCTCCGTGAATGGTAGTGAGAAGTATCCCGTTTCGGTCGTAAATTTCCGTGGTGAGAGCTGTTTTTTCGGCAATATTGTCTACACTTGGGAGGCCGATAGAGAGAATAGCGATGGTCGCGAAAAAGAGGAATATAGCTGATGCCATGCCTCCTATGATGATCGTGATGATCCATGCAAATACTCGCTTCTTGGTCCAAGGTTGCTTTGGGCCACGTGTTTGCGATGATACTGATAAAGATGAACTGAAGCCTCCTCGCCGTTCGACGGCGTTTTGATATTTATCGTGAATTTTTTTCTGTAGGTCCATAAATGAAGATACTCCCTATATATACGATGCTGTTGCGCGGATGTTACCTTCGTTTTTAGCGAAGAGGTGCCTTGATCGTGCTTATTTTACGGCATGAAGGCAGCTTTGTCGAGTTGACACAGGCGTAGTTTATCGAATGATGCCGCCGAGTTCTTGCACTTTTTCTGTGATCTTTTTCTGCACGGTAGTCATGTCGTCTTCTGTAAGAGTTCGGTCGTCTGTTTGAAGGAGGATACTGAAGGCGAGCGATTTTTTGTTGGTCTCGATCTTGTCACCCTCATAGTGATCGAAGAGGTGAATACGTTTTATGAGCTCTGGCGCAGTGTGCTTGATGGCTTTCTCAAGGGTGGCTGCGGTTATTTTTTTATCGATGAGAATCGCGATGTCGATTTCAATACCAGGGAACTTTGGAATAGGCGCGAACTTCTTTTCTTTGAGAGGCTCTTTGAGAAGGCGGGAGAGATTGATCTCGAAGATTGCGACGTTTGCAGGAAGGTCGTAGGCTCGTGCAATTTCAGGATGGAGCTCGTAGATGCGTGCAAATCCTGGTTCTTCAGCGAGGTTTTCTGCTGGCGTCTGAAGCTCGGCGAAGCGGTTTGGATGTGCGGTTGGGCAGAAGCTTGAGCCCTTTTTCCACTCATGAGTAGTCACATTGAGTGCCTGGCAGTAGGTATTCACGATGCCTTTTGCGGCGAGAAAGCTGGAGGAGTGTGCGTTGCTAATGATGGCTCCCGTGATCATAATCTCTTCGCGCGGGAAGAACTCGTGCTTTTCATTGTAGGTTCGACCGATCTCATAGATCGCGATTTCTTTCTTGAATCGGAGGTTGCTCGTGAGATTTTTGAGAATATTTGGAACCAGGCTAATGCGTAGATGTGTCTGTTCCGAGGAGAGGTGGTTTTCGAGTTTGAGGTGAAGATCCTCTGGGAGATCGCATTTTTCGAGCTCCTCTTTTCCGTAGAAAGAGTAGTTGTAGACTTCTGAGAGGGAGAGCTGATATGAGAGGATATCACGTGATCGGTGCTCGAGCTGACGCTGCGTATTTTCGAGTGGAAGGGCAGTCGGAAGTGATGGAAGCGTCGGTACAATTTTTTCGTAGCCATGAATACGAGCGATCTCTTCGAGGATGTCATCTTCGTTGTTGATGTCCTTCGTGGCTCGGAATGATGGTACGGTGACCTCGAGTTTTTTTGGCTTTCCTGAGAGTGTTTTTACATCGAAGCTTAGGCGCTGCAGAATGGACTTCATCTCTGCGAGAGAGAGGTTGACGCCGATTTTTGTAGCGATTTTTTCTGGCTCGACAGTAATGGTTTTGGTTGGAAGTTTCGTTGGATACTCATCGACGACGGTTCCTTCCATCTCGGATGTTGGGCAGAGTTTTTTGATCAGTGCGGCAGCTCGGAGAAGTGCGGCCATTGTCATTTCTGAGTCGAGAGATTTTTCGAACCGTTGGACGGCGTCGGTTCGTAGGCCGTGTCGCTGGGAAGCTTTTCGCACGATGCCTGGCTGCCAGTTAGCGGATTCCAGAATGATATCGGTTGTGTCGGTGCTGATCCCTGAGTGTGCGCCGCCCATAACCCCTGCGAGCGTGAGAACGTGTGTACCGTTGGTAATGACCGGGTCTTCTTTGGTGAGCTTGTGATGTTTGTGATCAATTGTTTCCAGGGTTTCGTTTTCGTGGGCGTAGCGAATGTCGAGTGTGTCGGTACTGACGACGGCTCGGTCGTAGGCGTGCATCGGCTGACCGAGTTCATACATGACGTAGTTTGTGACGTCGACGATGTTGTTTACCGGGCGGATACCAACTTTTGTGAGGGCTTCTTTGAGCCACTCGGGCGACTCTTTCACCTGGATGTTTTTGATAATGCAGCTCGTGAAGCGCGGGCAGATTTCGGTGTCGTGAATGGTGACCGAGAGAGGAGATTTGTGCGTAGGGACGTCTTGTGGCTTGGTTGCTTTTACCGCTTTCTCGTACGGTTTGCACTTGGTGTTGAAAATCGCGGCCA
>JAHFJT010000043.1 GCA_023245695.1 Candidatus Peregrinibacteria bacterium
CTGGTCAGCGAGGTGCTGTCACGATTGCCACCAACATGGCAGGTCGTGGTACGGATATCAAGCTCGGCGAAGGCGTGGTAGAGCTCGGAGGTCTCTTCGTTCTCGGTACCGAACGTCACGAGTCACGACGTATTGATAATCAGCTCCGAGGTCGTTCCGGACGTCAGGGTGACGCTGGTACAAGCCAGTTTTTCGTCTCTATGGAAGATAACCTCATGCGACTTTTTGGTTCAGAACGGGTACAAAAAATGATGGAGGCGCTGAAAATTCCAGAAGATATGCCTATCGAAAATGGATTCATTAGTGGCGCTATCGAAGGTGCACAGAAAAAAGTGGAAGGCCATCACTTCGACGTTCGTAAGCATCTCGTGCAGTACGACGATGTCATGAACATGCACCGAGAAATTATATACAGCCGACGACGAAAGGTACTTTACGCAGACGATATCAAGAGTGACATCATGCTCTCGATCGCAGAAGTCGCCGAGATGCTCGTCCGAAATTACACGGGTGTTCGTCCGCAGAACGAGTGGGATCTCGAAAAGATTGTCATGGAGGTCCGTGCTATTGATGGAAATCCTGTAAAAATTCTCACCGTAGAAGAGCTACGGAAAGCCGATACTGAAGAAATGCTCATCGCTATGGTAAAGAGCTATCTTTTCGAAGAGTACGAAGCTCGAGAGAAAAAAGTTCCTCAGAGTGACATCATGCGAAACGTAGAACGTGCGATCAGTTTGCGAATTATCGACGAACTCTGGATGGCGCACATCGAAAACATGCAGGGCGTTCGAGAAGCGATCTCTCTTCGTGGCTACGCACAGCGCGATCCATTGATCGAGTACAAACAGGAAGGATTTATGGCCTTCGAGAAGCTCCTCGCCAACATTCGATTCAATACCGTAAATACACTCTTCAAGATCGAGGTGAGTGTCACATTGCCACAAGAAATGGCTCCGGAACCACCAAAAAACATGATCACCAACGAGGCACAGATCGAGTCTGTCCTCTCGGGAAACCAGGCAGGCGAAACAGCCTCTTCTGGTCAGGCCGTCAGTGAACCTGGCGTCGGCCGTAACGATCTCTGCCCATGCGGCAGCGGCAAGAAGTACAAGAAATGTCATGGAAAAGAATAAACATGAATCAAGCCCTCATCATCCACGGCTACGAAGGAACCAGTGAAGGAAACTGGTTCCCATGGCTCCGTGCAGAACTTGAACAGCTCGACTTTCACGTCGACAATCCTCAATTTCCCAGCGCCAATCAGCCACAAGAAAAAGAGTGGACCGAGACGATTCAGCAGCTCTGGAAGCCAGAAAGCGCGCCATCCGAAAAAACCACATTCCGTACCATCATTGGCCACAGCCTCGGTGGGACGGAAGTTCTTCGTGCGCTCGAACTCGATTGGGCAGAACCTTTGGACCTGGCGGTCCTGGTCGCTGCAACCAACAACGATGGACGCCGACCAGCGCTCGCCAACTTTTTCACCACACCATTCGACTGGAAAAGTATCGCCAAAAACTGCAAAAAATTCGTCCTCATTTTTTCGGACAATGATCCATTCATCAAAACAGAAACCGGCCCCTACTTCCAAAATCAGCTCGACGCTGCAGGTGCACCCACCGAACTTTTCATGCTCTCAAATGCCGGCCACCTCATGAAACGCGACGGCTACGAGCAGTTTCCAATGCTCCTAGAGCTCATCAAAAAAACAATACATTAGCTTCCATTAAAAGTACTCGTGAGACCCTCTTCTCGCTGCTCAGCAAGTCGAGTACGCTCTGCTTTTACCTCAAGGTCATTATCGACATAGTAGGAATGCGATATTCCCACTGCCTTCTTACGATTGCTCTGATCAATCAAATAACTGATTCGAGTCTGGTTTTTACCATGAGAAACCGCATAAATATTGATACCGAAAGCACCAAGCGTAGAAGAGATAGAGCCGAGCACAGAGGGACGATCCTTGAGCTCTGTACCAATAAAAGAGAGGCTCGCAAATTTCTCTTTATCCCATTCAATTTTCTGAACATCAAAACGTTCACCTTTTACCTCAATCGTTTTACAGCTATCAATAATCTCTCGAATATGTAATCGGGAAGTCTGCCGATCAGCAGCATCCTGAGGAAGTGGAATACTAAAAGTTATGCTTGTCCCCTCGCAACAAATAAGGTCTAGGCTAATACCCTGTTCGGAAAATTTGGCGGTAAGAACCGATCCAAATCCAGGTTCATCAGCCATTTCTGGAATCGTGAAAGTAAGCGCATCGACATACGGATTCGTGACCATCGTTTTAAATAAATATCGAGTATCAACCGTACCGGTAGTGATATTAGTACCAAAATCAGGATCAAGCCGTCGAAGATTTCGAATACGCAAGCCCATACCATTCTGCAGCGCGAAAGAGAGCGCACGAACATTGATAATTCCACTTCCTGCAGAAGCATTTTCAAGCGCCTCTGCGATAGAAATATCTTCATGTAATCGAGGTTTATTATTGGGACCAAGATCCTTGGGATTCGCCGTGTAGACACCATCGACATCCTTCCAAAATATCGGATCAGGCGTGTTCTCACCAAGATCTCGAAGCGCCTGCACTACATTCGTACCCATAATGTCGCTATATCCACGACCCTGATGAGGAATAAGGCCCCTTGGAGTTCCTCCCATATGACCACCAAAAATACGAATCACATCGCTCTGGACCTCCTGAAGAGCTTGAATAATACCTGCTTTCTTCGCAGCATTTATTCGCGTATTTGTAACCTCTCCATGACTCAAGAGGTCTTGATTCGCCTCCACATTTTGCATATGTACGGCATTCTTTCCATGCTGTTCAAGATATATTTGCAAAAATGCCGCACCCATATCTTCGCCAAAGCCAATGATCTGATCTCGAATCTGGAATGATCCATCAACAGGCTTAAGGACACTCGAGGTAGCCTTGTGGGTAATTAACGACTGTCGAATAATCGCAAAACTCGTCTCATATTTTTGTCGTGCTTTTTCAGAAAATGGATTCTGAAAAAACTTTTCAATCATCTCTTCATGCTTCTGGTAAACAGGATCGAAAGCGCTATCAATGTCAGCCTCTGAATAGCTCTTGCCACTCAAGACATCCATAGCTGCTGTCAGCCTATTGGTAACGCCTTCAAATGCAGAAACAACATAAACAATATTCTCTCTCCGCTTTTCAAGAACATCAGTAAGTCGGTGAATGACATCGAGCTGTACCATATTGGCACCTCCAATTTTGTTAACAGTAGTCTGAGGAACAGATAAACTCATGAATGGTAATGTGCAATAAACAGGAAGCCATTCTACCGTCCAGCACTAAAAAGACAATATTGATTTTATCGCATCAGTATAGCCAAAGACTATTTATCCTTCCGCTGTCGCTCCCAGTTCCAGGCCGTCTGGAGAATTTCATGGAGACCAGCGTGTTTTGGCTGCCAACCAAGAATCGAGCGGGCCTTGGAGCTGTCCGCCACGAGCACCGCTGGATCTCCTTCACGACGAACCTCCTCAACAACTGGCAGTCGTCCACCGACCACGTTCTCTGCCGCAGAAATAATTTCTCGAACGGTGAAACCCTCACCATTCCCAAGATTAAACACGTCGCTGCGACCACCATCGAACAGGTATTTCAAAGCAAGTAAATGCGCATCGACGAGGTCGTTCACGTGAATGTAGTCACGCACGCACGTACCGTCTTTCGTTGGATAGTCCGCACCATAAATCTCGATACGATCGATTTCCCCTTTCGCCACACGCAAGACGCGAGGAATCAAGTGAGTCTCATGTGGATGCCACTCGCCTATCCCACCATACGGATCAGCGCCTGCTGCATTGAAGTATCGCAGAGCCACATATCGAAAATTGCGATCCTCTTTCTCGGTCTCGATTTTCAAGCGCTTTTCGAACTCAAGCTTTGTCGTGCCATAGTAGTTCACCGGATAGAGATCCGCTGTTTCTTTGATAGGCACCTCTTCCGGCTCACCATAGACCGCCGCTGTGGAAGAAAAAATAAAGACACCAACACCAAACGCTTCACATACTCGCAACAAACGCTCACCACATACCACATTGTGATAGAAAAAATCATCTCGCTCTTTTCCAGAGAGTCCCGCCTCAATTCGCCCCGCAAAGTGCATCACGGCCTGGATCGGCATATCTCGCTCTTTATTCTGCTGAAAGAGATCCTGGAGCATCTTGGTATCGCCCACATCCATCTCAAAAAAATGCGCTGCATCAGGAATGAACTCTCGATGGCCGCCTTTCAAAGTGTCCACCACCGTCACGTCATAGCCGCTCGCGAGCAGCGCCCGAACCGCGTGCGATCCGATATACCCTGCTCCACCCGTTACAAGAATATGCTGTTTCATAAAAATACGCCTACAAAATGTGGCGCCATAATACCGCAGAACAGCGAGACAGGCGAGAATTAATTTACTTCACGAAGAGAATCAAGATCAACAAACGCAATAAGCATGCGCTCACGAACGCCCCTGAGCTTGGAGAGAATATAGGGCGAAGGTGAAGACAAGGACGAAGGCGGATCCTGCAAAAATGTAGGTGGGCGAATCGATGGCTGGGAAAAATCCTTAAGTCGAATCTCAGCTTGCGCGAAAATACTATGAATAAGATCAGTAATATACGTCTGATTGGGACAACGAACGTATCGCGCCATATGAAGAATATGATTGTCAACTTCTTCCTGAGCATCAATCGGAGCATAAAAACGTGCCGCCGCCACAACTTCTGCCGCGCGCTCAAAAGCGATGCGAACATTTTTCGTCCACTTCACATGACTGAAACTCAACCCGGGCTGGTTGAGATACTGACCTGCCTCAAGTTCACGAAAAAGTTCCAAAATCGCCTGATCATATTGAGCAGCAAAGGCCTGGAAGTTGAACTGTCGATCGAGTACCTCCGTCATGAAAATAGGGGTTATTTTCACTAAGAGGTGATTATAAACTCTTGACACAAAAAGTCAAGACCAGCTTAAATCTCCTCAGGCACATCCGCTGGCACGTCATTCACATAAATTTCACGAGCTTTGGCGCCCTGGGAAGGACCAATATATCCACGCTCTTCCATAACGTCGAGGAGTCGTGCTGCGCGCGCGTAGCCCACCTTCAAACGACGTTGGAGCAAACTCGCAGAAGCCTTTCGACTCTCGATCACAAGCTTGATAGCCTCTTGCACCATCTGATCGTCATCCATCGAGTCTTCGGATGTCGCATACTTGGACTCAGGAACTCCAGCCACCGACTCATCGGCCATCTTGCGACTCGTTACACCTTCGTCATACTGAGGTGGCATGGTGACCTTGGCATGATTTGTGACGCGTTCAATTTCTGCCGTAGACACATAGATACCCTGAACACGCTGAGGCTTCGCCATACCACCTGGGAGGTAGAGCATATCACCCTTTCCAAGGAGATCTTCAGCGCCGATGGCATCGAGAATCGTACGGGAGTCGATAGACGAGCTCACCGCAAACGAAATACGAGAAGGAATATTTGCCTTAATCAAACCCGTAATAACATCCACACTCGGACGCTGCGTCGCGATCACCAAGTGAATGCCAACCGCACGAGCCATCTGTGCCAATCGACAGATCGATGCCTCTACCTCACTCTTCGCCGTCATCATGAGATCAGCGAGCTCATCGATCACGACGACAATCTTTGGAAGTCGTTCGCCCACATCGTCAGGCTTGAGAGCCGCCATGTAATCCGCGATGTTTCGCTGACGTGCAGTCGAGAGAAGTTTGTATCGTCGAGTCATTTCAGCTACCGCCCATCTGAGGGCAATCGCCGCCTTTTCTGGCTCGGTAATCACCGGCGTAAGGAGGTGTGGAATACCATTATAGAGATCAAGCTCTACTCGCTTCGGATCGATCATGATAAGTTTGAGATCCTCTGGACCGTTCTGATAGATGAGGGACATGAGAAGCGCATTCATACCGACGGACTTACCAGAACCTGTACTACCTGCGATGAGAAGATGCGGCATCGATGCAAGATCACCAATCACCGGCTTACCCGAAACATCTCGTCCAATCGGGAATCGCAAATTAGAATCAAGTTCAGCGAACTCTTTACTCTCGAGAATTTCTCTAAGGTGTACCGCCGTTCGTTTTTCATTGGGAATTTCAATACCGACAAGTGATTTTCCTGGAATCGGGGCCTCAATACGAACCGACTTTGCGGCAAGAGCAAGCGCCACATCGTTCTTCAAGTTCGTAATCTTAGAAAGCTTCACACCCTCATGAGGCTTCAACGTGTATTGAATAACCGTCGGCCCAACATTCACCTCGTGCATCTGTACCTCAATACCAAACTGCTTGAGCTTACTCTTAATCTTCTCAGCATTATCACGGAGAAAACCTTCATCCACACGGCTGGACTTAGCAGCAGGAGCGAGCAAATCGAGAGATGGATACTCCCAGTAGAATTCTGGTTCCTCGACAGTATCATCGGAAGTTACTTCAGTTTCAGCATCTTCATTTTTTATAATTTCCCCCGTCTCTTCATTCACCTCCACCTTCTTACTCTTCGAAGGCTTCACTTCTTTGAGCACAATATCTTGTTCGCCCTGGTGCTGATTCATCTCAATGCTCAGCGTTTTTACGCGCTCATCCTCTTCTTCATTATCTTCGCTTGTATTGCGATGGCCACGCTGGTACATGCCATTCTGAACCTTCTGCGCCAGATCCGCGAGCACCTCGTCAGCGAGCTGATTCTTTCGAATGAAAATTTCTGGATCATCATCTTCTTCTGTTTCTGAGTCCTCCTCTTCTTCTGCACTCTCTACCATAATTTTTCGAATCGCGAGAGAGCCCCGCAAGAAGCCAAAAATCTGACTCATCGACACCTCAAGTGCCAGCATGAGACCAATAAACATCATAGAGATGAACACGACACTCGCACCAAAATGTCCAATCTGGAGCACGCCGCGCAATAAAAAGTTCGTCACAAATCCCACGTAGCCACCATTTTGACCAGCACTCGCAACCGACTGGAGCTCATTGAGATCAACATAGAGGTGAAGAATACTGAGAATCGAAACCGTAAACGTGACCATGCCGACGATTCTTGAAAGACCGAACTGAATCGTCTTGGAGAAGAAAAGCATCGCCGAGACAAATCCGAAGGTAATCGGAATCAGCCAGACGCCCGCGCCAAGCGCGGGCTTAAAGACGCCAATAAGCGCCTCCCCGACGACACCGAAGTTTCCCTTCAAGCTAAGTACCGAAACCGCCGCCAATAAAAAGTAGACAACCGCCGAGATATCTCGTGCAACGGTTGATTTTACCTCAAACGACAGAGCTCGAGCAGCACCCCGCGATTTTCGCGTTCGTCCACTTCCACGTCGTTCTAAAGCTGGTTGGGATCGTTTTCGTCGTTTAGCCACGGGCGGAGTATAGCAGTTTTGTCTTGCTTTGAACAAGAGAATGGCGTGATTCTAAACGCACTCTAGCCTCACAAAACATATTCCTTTATAATCGTGCCACTGAAAACGCGAGACGAAGCCATTCAACCATAAACCCCGCACCCATGACCATTCGCACCCGTTTCGCTCCATCCCCAACCGGCTACCTCCACGTCGGTGGCGCACGAACCGCACTCTATGCG
>JAHFJT010000044.1 GCA_023245695.1 Candidatus Peregrinibacteria bacterium
CGGTATTATCGTTTTCGTTAATCACCCAGATGGCGTTGTTTACTGAGTCGTACGTCATGTGTCCTGGAGCATTCCCTACGGTATAGCTTCCGATTACTGCTTCGCTCGTGGCGTCGACTTTTGAGATGGTTGTTCCAGCTACCCATCCTCCCATACCATTGGAGACTGTACCGTTTGAAACCCAGACAGCATTTTGTGTTGAATCGTAGGCGATGCCCGATGGAAGTGAAGATAGATTAATGCCTGCTTCATCAATGGTTCCTCCTGAGTCTACTCGTTTGAGTTTGTCTACGGCGGTAAAAAAGAATTTTCCTGCTGCAACTACACCAAGCTTTACACCGTAGGTGCTCGAATAGGTATTGGTAATAGTATCTGTGGCTGGATTGATTTTGTAAATTTTGTAACTTCCGTTATCGAGAGCATATACTCTGTTTTCAGCTGGATCATAAAAAATACTCACCGCTCCCGTGGCGATCGCGATGTCGCTCGATACCCCAGTGTTCGTATTTATTTTTTTCACAAATCCGTTCGCATTTGCAAAGATACGTTGATTAGCTGAATCGGCGTTCATGCTGAATCCAGCTGCTGCACCATTGACGGCTGCCATGTGGTGCGTATTAATTGTGCCAGTTCCAAGTGTTGCTGATGATCCACTAAACGTCGTACAGTAAATTCCTGTGACTGCTCCTGAGCTGACAGCGGTTTCAAAGTTAACTTCCCCGCTCGATCGGTCACTAATTGACTGAATCGTGTATGAACTTCCTCCGATGATTGCACGGCAGGTGTTCCGAATTTTTGATGGCAGCGAGACGTTTGAGCCACCACTTCCTGTCATAAAATTTCCAACCTTTGTGGATCCTACTTGAGTATAGTATGCGATCGTTCCCTTGAGGTCCTCTTGCGTATAGTCGCTCTCCGTATTGAAGTTGATGCTCGACGTAGCTGCTTGCGCAATAGGAGCATTGTAAATAAAAAGCTCAAGACTTGATGTAGCGAGTAAGAGGCTCGTAATCAGCCAGGTTGCGAGGATTTTTTTAGGGTGTTTTTGCTTAAGGACGCGAAACTTCTTTTGAAAGAATTTCTTCCGGTGAGTGAGCATGAAAAAGAGTGAGGGGTTTGAGAATTTTTCATCTTTCACTCTACAATGTTCTCTCGTTTTTCGATAGCTTTGCGGCTTTGGTTTTGTTGTTAGATTGTGAGGTTGTTTTTTAGTTCTGATATTGAAAAAGAAGAGGGCTGTATTTCTCCGGCAACGGCTTCGACTCGTGGTCGAGTCTGCAGGGTGTTGCTTTCAAAACATTAGCCCTCTTCTTTTTCATCTAGAATCAGGCACAAAAAAGAGGAGGGTGTGTAACCTCTCCTCTTTTGCAATTTTCTATTTTTACTTCGCTGTTTCTCCTGTGAGCATCTTGATCTCAACATCGACACCAGCTGGCAAAGAGAGGTTCGACAATGCGTCGATGGTCTTTGGAGTAGACTGGGTAATATCAATCAAGCGCTTGTGAGTTCGCATCTCGAACTGTTCACGAGCGTTCTTGTGAACGAATGTGGATTTGTTGACGGTATACTTATCGATTCGTGTAGGAAGGGGGATTGGACCAGCAACGATCGCACCCGTCTTCTCGGCAGTTTCAATAATAAGTTTTGCAGACTCATCGGCGATCTTGTGATCGAATGCAAGAATCTTGATACGAATTTTTTGTTGTGCAGCTGCCATAGAATGATAAGTTTTTAAGGAACTAAGAGATAAGGAGCCTAACAAGATCCCTGGTGCCTTTCGGTCATCCAGGGACCCAATAGATTACTTAATGATTTTCGCGATAACTCCGGCTCCAACCGTTCGTCCACCCTCACGGATAGCGAATCGTGTGCCTTCGTCGAGAGCGATAGGGGCACCAAGCGTGATAACCATCTTGATGTTATCACCAGGCATAACCATTTCTACGCCTGCTGGGAGCTCGATTGTACCAGTTACATCTGTTGTTCGGATGTAGAACTGTGGCTTATAACCCTTGAAGAATGGAGTGTGTCGTCCACCTTCCTCCTTCGTAAGGATATACACTTCTGACTCGAATACGGTGTGTGGCTTGATAGATCCTGGCTTAGCCATGACCTGACCTCGGAGAATTTCTTCACGTTCGATACCTCGGAGGAGGAGACCAACGTTATCACCAGCCTGGCCCTGATCAAGTTCCTTCTTGAACATTTCAACACCGGTAACGATAACTTTTCGTGTGTCGTTGATGCCAACGATTTCAATTTCTTCATTGATCTTGATCACACCTGTTTCGATACGACCCGTAGCAACCGTTCCACGTCCCTTGATTGAGAACACGTCCTCAACTGGCATAAGGAATGGCTTGTCGAGAAGTCGAACTGGCTCTGGGATGTACTCATCGAGAGCGTCGAGGAGATCCTGAATACACTTGGTAGCAGCTGGATCTGAAGGATTTTCGAGAGCCTTGAGTGCTGAACCACGGATGATTGGAGTCTTGTCTCCAGGGAATCCGTACTTCGTAAGAAGATCACGAACTTCCATCTCTGAAAGCTCTGCAATTTCTGGATCAGCCATATCCATCTTGTTCATGAAGACCACGATGTATGGAACGTTAACCTGTTTTGCAAGGAGGATGTGCTCACGAGTCTGTGGCATAGGACCATCCGCTGCTGAACAAACGAGAATAGCACCATCCATCTGAGCTGCACCAGTAATCATGTTCTTGACGTAGTCAGCATGACCTGGACAGTCGACGTGTGCGTAGTGACGCTTTTCTGTTTCGTACTCCTGGTGTGAAGTTGAGATCGTAATACCACGTGCCTTTTCTTCTGGAGCATTGTCGATATCATCGTATTTTCGAGCCTTTGCCATGCCTTTGGTAGCACAGTAAAAAGTAATAGCTGCTGTGAGCGTAGTTTTACCGTGGTCGACGTGGCCGATAGTACCTA
This sequence comes from Candidatus Peregrinibacteria bacterium, assembly GCA_023245695.1. Taxonomy (GTDB): domain Bacteria; phylum Patescibacteriota; class Gracilibacteria; order UBA1369; family UBA12463; genus CALREA01. The sequence continues at coordinate 2,947 of JAHFJT010000044.1, forward strand.
CGTTGACGTGTGGCTTATTACGATTGAACTTTTCTGCCATAAGAGGTTAGGGTTAAATGGTTTTTAGTACTTTTAAATAAAGCGCAGGAATAGTACCCAAATCAGGGCTTTGACGCAAGGGAAAATGCGGGGAGGGAGTTGGGGAATTTGAGGCTGGAATTTTTGAAGCTGAGATCAATTTGAAACGGCCATATTTTGTTCATAGACTCCGCCCTCTGCGGTAGGGATGAAGATTTTTAGGCTTCCGGCAGTGAGACGTATGATTCCGCTCGTTGGCTGGAACCGGTACGTCGCAATCGCTGCTTTGATTTCTATTTCGGGCTTTCCGGCGATGCCCTTACAGAAGTTAATGAATCCTTCGATGAGACTCTTTGGTTCGGCGTTAAGTTTTTCGTAAGCTATCCAGAGTTTTGAGGTATCTATGGTGACTTCTTTTGGAACTTCCAGCGAACCGTTTTGTGTATTAAGACCTGACATAATTTAAATTATTATTAGTATAGGCTTTGGATTATCTCTCTATCTGTGCGCACGCACAAGCCAAAATTCTTTGCTGAATTTTGTAAATGTCTGGACGTCCAGACGAAATAAAAAGCAGGACCTTTTGGGATCCTGCTTTTGAATGCGTAATGCTTTTATCTAAATTCACATTCCAAGTATTCTTCGTGCTTTGGCGCCGCTGCTTTCAAGAAGCTGGTTTATGTCACGGTCTTCGAGATTGTGCTGCTGTCGGCATTTTTGAAGGAGATCCTTTAATTTGTTGTAAATGTCTAGCGGGAGCTCGTTTTCTTGACTTATCAATTGCGGTATGGAGTGCATGTCCTTATCTCCTAATTTAATACTCATATGTCCTATATATTTTTCTCTCTCTTTTGAATTTTCTGGTGTGTAGTATCTAACTACTAATTTTATAATTCCTCCTTCGTTCCCTGTAAAATTGATCAATTCGTATGTTTCGTCTTCTATTTTACTTCGTTTACACTCTATGCTGATTCCATCGATTGTTTGTTTTCCGATAGGAAGATCCTCAATGAGAAGGTGAAGTTGTTTCATATCCCCGTCAGTGACGAAGATATGTCGGTCGAGTGATTCTTGAGGATGAGATTGCGGCATTTTCTGTAATATGATTTATGTATAAAGTATGCCTTCCCTTGTGCGTGTACACAAGCTAAAATTCTTTATGGGTTTTTGTAAAGTGGCTGATTTTATGGAGGGGGACGGACTTTCCACGGGGTGATTAGCTTTGCTTATACAAAATTATATATGTACAAAAAAGCAGGACCTTTTGAGATCCTGCTTTTGAGATGTGAACTTGAGGGAAGGGGGACGGGAGGGGATGGGCTGCAAAAATTTTGCTGGTGCAAAAATTACCCTTTCGATCGTTCCTCGATAACCTTGGTCTGGACCGCAGCTGGACACTTTTCGTAGTGGTCGAATTCCATAGCGTAGGCAGCACGACCCTGAGTGTTTGAACGGAGATCCGTAGCGTAACCAAACATCTGGGAGAGTGGAACGTAGGCGTGGATGATCTTTGCGAGACCTCGATCCATCGTTTCGTAAATCTGACCACGTCGTGAAGAGAGGTCACCCATAACATCACCGAAGTACTGTTCTGGAGTGGTAACTTCTACCTTCATGATTGGTTCGAGAATGGCTGGCTGAGCAGCGGTTGCAGCGTTTCGGAAACAGATAGAAGCCGCGATCTTAAATGCGAGTTCTGATGAGTCAACATCATGGTACGAACCATCGAGAAGTGTCGCTTTGATATCGACCACTGGATATCCTGCGAGGATACCTCGTGTGAGTGCTTCGGCGATACCTTTGCCAACAGCTGGGATGAATTCACGTGGGATGCGTCCACCGACAACTTTGTCGACGAACTCGAAGCCCTTGCCTGGATTTGGCTCGAACTCCATAACGACGTGACCATACTGACCCTTACCACCAGACTGCTTGATGTATTTTTCTTCCATTTTCTTTGGAGCGAAGATGGTTTCTCGGTAGGCAACCTGAGGCTTACCAACATTTGCTTCCACCTTGAACTCACGTCGCATACGATCCACGATGATATCGAGGTGAAGTTCACCCATACCCGCGATGAGCGTCTGGCCAGTTTCTTCGTTGGAAGAAACACGGAATGTAGGATCTTCTTCAGCGAGTTTCATGAGGGCGACACCCATCTTTTCCTGATCAGCCTTTGTCTTTGGCTCGATCGCGATCTGGATAACTGGCTCTGGGAAGTGAATAGACTCGAGGAGAATTGGCTTATCTGGGTCACAAATCGTGTGGCCAGTAATCGTTCCCTTGAGACCAACTGTAGCAGCGATATCACCAGCGTGAACTGTCTTGATTTCTTCTCGGTCGTTTGCGTGCATACGACTCAAGCGTGAAACACGTTCTTTTTCACCGGTTGATGAGTTGAGCACGTAGCTACCTGCCGTGAGCACACCGGCGTAGACACGGAAGAAGGCGATTTTACCCACGAATGGATCGGTCGCAATCTTGAAGACGAGACCCGTGAACGGCTCTTTGTCGTCTGGTTTTCGTGAGATTTTTTCTTCGGTGTCTGGATCGGTTCCTTCGACAGGTTTGATGTCGAGAGGGGAAGGGAGATACTCTGTAACGGCATCGAGCATGAGCTGAACACCCTTATCCTGAAGTGAGCTACCACAGAGCACTGGGTAGATCTTTCCAAGGATGGTTCCTTTTCGGATACCACGCTTGATCTCTTCGATCGTAAGTTCAACACCCTCGATATATTTATTGAGAAGCTCTTCTTCGAACTCAGCAGCTCGTTCGACAACCTTGTGTCGGTACTCTTCCATCTGCTCTTTCATGTCTTCTGGAACCGGGATCTCCTTGAGAACTTCACCGTGCTTGCCTTCGAACATGAAGGCCTTTCGCTGGATGAGATCGACGACTCCGTTGAACTGATTTTCCTGTCCAATTGGGAGCTGAACGGCGAATGCGTTTGGATTGAGACGGTCGTGGATGGATTTGAGGGACATGTAGAAGTCACCACCGATCTTGTCCATCTTGTTGATGAAGGCGATACGTGGAACGTCGTACTTGTCGGCCTGACGCCATACAGTCTCTGACTGTGGTTCAACACCCTGTGATCCGTCGAAGACGACACAACCACCATCGAGCACTCGGAGTGATCGTTCAACTTCAACCGTGAAGTCTACGTGGCCCGGAGTATCGATAATGTTGAAACGGAAGAGATCAGGTGGCTCACCATGACCGTTGTGCTGGCTTGGAGACCAGAAACAGGTCGTAGCCGCAGCCGTGATTGTAATACCTCGTTCCTGCTCTTGTTCCATCCAGTCCATGGTTGCCGCACCTTCGTGCACCTCACCGATCTTATAGTTCTTTCCGGTATAAAAAAGCACGCGCTCTGTTGTCGTGGTCTTACCGGCATCGATGTGCGCGATAATTCCAAAGTTACGGAGGCGTTCAAGGGGTACAATACGGGCTTCGTCTGCCATGGTGTTGAAGGGTTAAAGTTGAGTAATGGATAAAAGTTGTAATAGTGAGGGCGGGAGTGGGAGCTACACTCGCTGGTGTTCGCGTGTAGTTTTAAAAAAGAGCGGAGAGACCTTTTGGGCCTCAGCCGCCCTATTCATTTTTGTAGATTAAACTCCCTGGTACTTTGCAAGGTGAGCGAAGGCCTTGTTTGCCTGTGCCATTCGGTGCGTCTCATCACGCTTCTTGATTGATGAGCCAGTTTCGTTGGCTGCATCCATCAATTCTCGTGCGAGCTTCTGAGCCATAGGTGCGCCCTTCTGGTTTCGTGCTGCTCCGATGATCCATCGGAAAGAGAGCGCGATCTGTCGGTGTGGTTTTACTTCGACTGGAATCTGGTAGACAGCTCCACCAATACGTCGTGGTCGAACTTCCATGTTTGGTTTTACGTTTGCGAGAGCCTTCTCGAAGATCTCGATTGGCTTCTTGTTTCCCTTGCCCTCGATAATCTGAAGTGTTTCGTCGAAAATACCTCGTGCAATAGATTTCTTACCCTGCTCCATGAGATAGTTGATGAACTTCTCCTGGGCTGGACTTGAACCTTCCGGAATAAATGTAACGCGCTTTTGTGCCATGGTGGTGAAAAATTAACGAGAGTTTAAATGGTGGGAATATATAAATGGGGACGGGCGGCTGTAACCTTCGGTTACATCTACGCTGCCTTCTTTGCCTTTGGCTTCTTGGTGCCGTATCGTGATCGACCCTGTCGTCGCTTGTCGATACCCTGAAGATCGAGAACACCTCGAACGATGTGGTAACGGACACCTGGCAAATCCGGAACACGACCGCCACGAATCATGACGACCGAGTGCTCCTGAAGGTTGTGACCTTCGCCAGGAATGTAGGCGATAACTTCAACACCATTGGTAAGACGAACCTTGGCGACCTTTCGGAGCGCTGAGTTCGGTTTCTTTGGAGTCATGGTCTTTACCTGAAGACACACACCACGTTTGAACGGTGCGTTCAACTTGATCGGAGCATTTTTCAATGTATTGAAACCAGAGAGAAGCGCGGTTGATTTTGACTTATTCTTAGCGGACTTCCGTGGTTTTCGAATCAATTGATTAATGGTTGGCATTGGCGTGCATTAGGTTACATAGGT
>JAHFJT010000045.1 GCA_023245695.1 Candidatus Peregrinibacteria bacterium
TGTTGAGCCATTTGGACTTTGTTTTCAACCGAGAGGTTTCTGTCATTTCTTACTTTTTGTACGAAACTTGCCCATGGTTCATTTAGCGACTCACGTTCTAAAATATTCTCCCTTTCGTCTGGCAGAGGCTTTTGCGTTCCGTATAAAATATTAGCTTCAAGTTGCGTAAAATAGACAAGTTTTTTTGCTGCACCTTTTGCTTTATACGTGCCCGTTCGTGCATCTCGATATATTTTCACACTATCATTATTTTCTACTGTGAATGACACGATTCGTTCACCTGTTTTTACGGGAAGTTCTATCTCTCCGAAAAATTCAGGTTGCACTAATTTTGTTGAATATTTTTTTGATGCTTTTTCTGGTATGTCTTGTTTTTCCCAGTGTTCCATATTTTCCCAATATGGGTGAAAATTGCCGAATTCGTCTGCAAATGCCTGAAGAGATGTTCCATATCCTGTTATATAGTATCCTTCTTGATATTCGCTTTCATTTGATAAAAAAACAGTTTCTATCTTCGTCCTGTCTTTGTTTGTGTTATTGCCAATTCCGCTTTTTGATTTTGCTACTTGAACTTGTGGATGTGCTCCATTCTTTTTTCGTTTTGAAGCCAAGAGCTTTGCTCGTAGCGGCATGCTTGCAATTTTTTTCTGGATTGTATCTACGCATTGTAGAAAATATTCAATAATTGTACTCAATCGATCTTGGCTTGTTGTTGCATTGATTTGATCTCCTGATAGGATGATATGTGTCGCGCCCTCTCTGAATTTCGAGAGGTCCTGATATTGCGTTTTTTCTATAGTTGCAATGTCTACTTGTGTTTTATATTTACTACTACCATACCAATCTTGATTTGAGGTAATTTTTATCTCACGTGCCGATTCTCCTTTTGGGATTGCGAAAATATTGCAGTTGATTTTTCCGGCAAAAGCGATTATCGCCGCAATTCGTATAATAGTACCCCATGGTTTTTCGCTTTGACCATTATAGTCATCTTCTTCGCAAGCCACATCAGGAAGAGAAATGTGAAGACATTCTTCGCCTTGAAATTTTATCATCGATATTTCACCTCCTGCTCGGGCAACTTTCTCAGCAAATTGTTCTAATGCGTCGCTCTCTTTGGCCGAAGGGACATGGAGCATTGCTAGATTTTCCATGATTTTCGTATTTTGCATTTTGATGGTCGACTTTAGGCTCGTAATGCCAGCTGCAGTGAGAAAGCTAGCAAATCCGCCTAATGCATACTGTACATTTATTTTTCCTTCGGATGATTTTTTGTAATCGTCGATAAAATCTGTATTATCGTCAATTACAGCATCGCCATACAGTTCGAACCATATTTCTTTAACCATGACCGCCGTCTTTGGGTCCATCTTCACACTCATCCAATAGCAGGATTGGCACTCTATGTAATTATGCTGCCGGCCTTCTTTTTCTATGGCCTTTTGTATGAAAAGTTTCAATAAATTTTTATCCTGAAGTTTGTACAGAACTTCTTGTACCGGCTTGCTGAGGCTGTCATATTCCGCTGAGGTTGAGTCATGTGATCGTTTCACCTTATTTGATCTATCCTTTGGGTTTGAGAGTCCTTCGAATGCCCATTGAAATATCGACTTTGAGCGAATTGGTACTCGCAATCCATCGACATATATTGTTTCTTCTTCTGATATTGATTCAATCAAGGTTATTGTGCCAGTATCTACTTCGAACTTGTGTTGATTCCAGCTTTGCTGTGCCCTTGGCACAATTACGGCATCAGGATATTGAGGGTTAGCAAAAAGGAAATAATCCTTCGCTTTATTGAGCTCTTTAATTAAATCCTGTGATGGTTTTTCGACCCGTATGATTGTTTGTGGATTGATTTCTTTTCCTTTCCAGACGCCTTCCATTCGCAATACATGTGTTACGTTTGACTCTGTTGGTCGAAGATGAATAGCTCCTTCCCATGTTTGACTATGATAGTGAGATTTAATCTGTACAGGCATCCCTTGTTCGGTGAGATATGAGCATGCTAGTTTCAAGCCTTTTCCTCGCATGCCTAATGTCCTTTCATCGCCTCCATGACGGTTGATAATAGTATCTTCTGGACTCATTCCGGATCCAGCATTTATAAATGCTAAAGCTATGATAGGATCATCTTCACTTTGAACTACTTCAGCACCGGTATAAATATCCCTTTTTCCGCTACGGTATTCGATCCAGATTCTTGGTGGGGGATTATGCCCACGTCCATAATCTACTAGTCCTTGCATGAGCTCATAGAGTGCAACCGGATGTCCATTTTCATGAGCCTTCTTAATTGCCGTCACTTCAGGTGATGATGGTCCATAAGAGCCAGGTATATGGAAAGTTCGTCCTACTTCTCTGAAGTAATCTAGTGTGAAAGATTCTGCTCCTGTTCCTGTGGAGCTAGCTCCATTATTATGGCTATTTGATCCTGTATCCATATGTGTATTATACCATATTCTTCTTTTTCTGGCAAATTACCCAGCTTTGTCTATTTACATTTACTTATTATTATTGTATAATTATTATTGAAATATATCTATTTCTTATGAACTTACATCCATCAGGTGGTGATGAAGCTGAATTCAAGAGAGTCGCTCCTGGATTTATTTCTGCAGGAGTATTGTCTCTAGAGGACTATCAGTGCTTCCCTCAATCTATTCATGAAGTTTCTGACCCTCTTTTGCACGGAAATGTGATTATGTTCGGGAAGTTTATTCTTGGTCTCTTGCTGGAGAAAAGAGTTTTAACTGCTGATGAATCTGAAAGTTTGGTACGAATTCGTACTCGTTTTTCGCAGGTACGGATTTCATGCAGTGGCACTATGGATGATGTCGCGAAAATGTATGAAAATATGGAAAAGATGATTTCTGCCGTCTTGAAGGATGAAGCGCCTGTGGTAGAACCCATTCCTGCTCCTGCTCCCGAGTATGATCGTGTACGTTCTGTTCCTGTAAAGACGTCTCGAGGCTTTACTCGAGGTAAACTTGCAGCCTTGGGTATTGCTGCTCTCGGTATTGTTGGTGGTATTAAGGCGATATCTTCAAATAATACGGAAACTGCTGTGGTGTCGACTGAATCGTCCAAAATCGATGAATCTCAGGTGAAGGTAGGGGATATTCTCGACTTTAAGAGTTTTGATGATGCTGTGGAGCAAGGCTTCCTGGTTGTAAAAGATGGTCAGATGGTTCCAAAGGATGGTTACGACTGGGCACATCCAGAAAATGCAAAAAGCTTTTCTGTGAAGAGGGTTAAATAGGGAAGACGTTATGAGTCTGATACGAGGTAGCGTAGGCTATCTGATTTGAATGTGCAGTGGGGATTATTGATTTCAGCTTTGCAAAGCTGAACTGCCTAAAGCTATAGGTTTGTACAATGTATCTTGTACAAAGTATTGGCAGGCTGGGTAGTCGAGTGCTTGACCGATAGAATGTTTATGCTTTTCAATGTTGTTTTTTTGTTGTGATGCTTTTAGGTTTGATTTTGAGTTTTCTTAATGTCTGCACGTGCAGATGTTTTTGCAATAATTTTTTACATTCTCCAAATTATTTTCTGTCTCTATTTTGTTCACGTGAACAAAAAGTTCAACAGCACTTCCCTGTTGACCTTTCTTGGCTTATAAGGCTGAAATCTGTCTCGATCCATATTATTTATCCATATTTATTGGCTTAAATAAGCCATAATATGCAAAACTGCCTCTAGGACGCGAGGAGGCTTCTGGAATGGGGTTTTGGTCGTGGATGTGGAAAAACTCTTAGGGTATTTACCGTTTTTTATATGTTTCTAAATTCCAGATGAATATTCCATCTGGTTTGAGAACGCGCATGGCTTGATTATAGATGTCTGATGAAAGTTCTTCATATGCTGCTGCATTTTCTCGAGCCAGCATTTGCATTCGAGGATCATTGAGCACTGGTATGGTATTTCCAATGAATGATCTGCAATTGACCAGGTCAAAAGTATTATCTGGAAATGTGACCGTATCTATAGCGTCTGGCTGCTGCAAGTCTCGTTGAATGAATTTCCATTCTGGATCATTGTACGGCTTGAGTCCATCTTTTTTTGAAGATGTATAGCGTGGAAAATACTGATCAATACCTGTTGTCTGAACTCCAAGGGTTCCCAAGGCTCTGCAGAGCCATGGTTCCATTTTTCTCACCATGTGAGACGGAAGGATGCCCTTTGTCATTTCTGAATCTAGCCCGTTTCCACATCCTATATCAAGGACTTTTGTTCCAAGAAGTTTTCTTCGTATGATATCTTCGTTCGCTGTAATAGCATTGAGCTGAGTGCAGACTTCACGTAATTGAATGCGCATAGACGTGCGCGCAACATTTCCTTTTTCAATTCCATATCTTTTACTGACCATTTCCACTACATTAGATAGTGGTATTCGATCTTGAGAGTTATTCGCTTTCATAAGCCATAATTATTGGCTCGTGATTCTAGTCGCTTCTATACATCTTGTCAATTCTAGTCATTCACATACACCTGTTCCGTCCGCTCGAGTTGCGTTTTGAGTTTTGGAAAGGTTTTGAGGTATGGGTCTTTGTCGATGATGAGGGTGGCGTATTGGCGGGCTTTGGAGATGGTGTGGGCGTCGGTGAGGGAGGCCATTTTGAGGTCGGGGATGCCGGATTGGCGGACGCCGTAGAGTTCGCCGGGGCCACGCATGGTGAGGTCGATTTCGGCGAGGGCAAAGCCTGATTGGTGCTGGACCATGGCTGCAAGACGTTTCGTGGAGGTTTGGGACTCTTTGTTGGTAAAGAGGAAACAGAAGGACTGATGTTCGCCTCTTCCTACTCGTCCTCGAAATTGATGGAGTTGAGAAAGTCCGAATCGCTCAGCGCCTTCAATGATCATGATGGTCGCATTTGGAACGTCGATACCGACTTCGATCACAGAGGTGGAAACGAGGACGTTGATGGTGTTTGCGCTAAACTGTGTCATGATCTCATCTTTTTCTTCCTGTTTCATTTTTCCGTGGAGGTACTGGACCTTGAGTTCTGGGAAGACGTGTTCTGAGAGTTCTTCGTACGTTTGCATCACGGAGCGGACTTCGAGCTCGTCAGACTCGTCAATAAGCGGGCATACTACAAAAACCTGTCTCCCCTGTTCGACTTGCTGACGGATCCAGTTGTAGGCGTCTTTGCGCTTTTTTTCCGGAACGATGTGCGTCTCGATTGGCTTGCGGCCCGGTGGAAGTTCGTCGATGATGGAGAGGTCTTGATCTCCGTAAATCGTCATAGCAAGGGTTCGCGGGATGGGTGTAGCAGAGAGTGATAGGAGGTGAGGTGTTCCGTGGGACTTGAGCGTATCGCGCTGCTTTACTCCAAAGCGGTGCTGTTCATCGATGATGGCGAGACCAAGTTTTTTGAATCCAATACTCTCTTGAATGAGGGCGTGTGTCCCGACGACGAGATCGCAGGTTCCGGTTTTGAGCTGCACGATGATCTCTTCTTTTTGTTTTGCCGGTGTGGATCCTAGAACTTGTTGGATGTTGATTCCGTACTGTTGGAAAAATTTGTAGAGGGTCTTGTAGTGCTGTTTTGCGAGAATTTCTGTCGGTGCCATGAGGGCGACTTGGTGCTTATTTTTGATCATGGCGAGAGCGGCGAGGCCCGCGATAACGGTCTTTCCAGAGCCAACATCTCCCTGTACGAGTCGAGCCATTGGGATATCTTTTTCCAGGTCATCGATAATTTCCGTGAGGGTTTTTTGTTGAGCGCCCGTGAGTTTGAATGGAAGTTTTTCGAGGAGCGTTGCGAGATGCTCTTTGTCGATCGCATTGCGTTTGATCTTCGATGTGGCGTCGTGCTGCCAGAGCCATTTTTTGTGAATCGCCTTGAGCTGGAGCAAGAAAAGCTCGTCAAATGAGAGCCGCTTTTTGGCTTCTTCTAGATCTTCCACTCGTATCGGAAAGTGAATCAGCTCGATCGCTTCCTTGAGCGGCATGAGTTTTTCTTTCTTGAGAATTTCTCCCGGAATGTAGTCCTCGATGTATTTGAGAAACTCGGTGAGTACGGGCCGCATTTTTTCTCGAATCCATTTGGAGTTCAGTCCCTCGGTCTCGTGGTAAATCGGCACAATCCGTCCGGTATGAAGTTGCTCTTCGCGTTTGTGCTCAATGGTTGGTCCCGCGAGTGAAAGTTTTCGCATGTTTAATTTTGGCTTACCCGTCACAAAAACATGCATGCCAGTCTTGTACATGTGCGTGATGAATTTCTGGTTGAACCAGACCAGTTCAATTCCTCCAGAATCATCAGTGAGCAGCGCTTTGGTAAATTGACGACCGCCTGCGAGTTTTTTACTGAAGAAGTTGGAGAGAATTCCAGAGAATGTTTGCGGCTCGCCTTCTTTCGCATCGCTGATCGGTGTGATTCCAGACGCGTCGGTGTAGCTCCGCGGAAAATAATAGATAAAATCCTCCACGGTTTTCACACCTACACTTTGGAGCAGTTCCAAGTGCTTGGTGTTCGTCGAGAGAACCGTTTTGAGAAGGGTTGATAGGGGTGACATTGGCTCTTAGTGATTCACCGGCTTCTTCAGTTTATTTGCCTTTTTAAGATCGCTTTTGATAACTTTTTTCTCGGTCCACATTTCTTCTTTGTACTGTTCGGATGTTGTTGTTTTCTTTGGCATAGAGTGAGTTTTTTATGGTGTAAGAGAATATCGTACGCCTCTTTTTCTTCTTAGACCAGTTTATAAAATCCGCGCTTCCCTACTTGCAAAATGGAGTCACCTGAGAGCTGGACAATATCCGTGAAGTTCTCGATTTTGTTGCCGTTGTATTTGACGGCGCCACCTTGGATGAGACGTCGAGCTTCGCCTTTGGATGGAGCGGCGTTGAGCTGCATAAGGATGTCGAGGATGATCATCGAGGTTCCGGTGATTTTGACTTCTTTGATGTCGTCTGGAAGTTCTTTCTTGGAAAAAACTTGGATAAAGTGTTGTTCGGCTTCTGTCGCGGCTTCTGCGGAGTGGTAAATCGTGACGATCTCCCGTGCGAGGCGCATTTTGAGGTTGCGAGGATTTTCTCCACCGAGAAGTTGACGGTTGATGTCGTTGATCTCGTCGATCGAGAGATTGGTGGTGAGTTCAAAGTAGCGGACAATGAGATTGTCGGGAATCGACATGGTTTTTCCGTACATGTCTTTTGGGTCTTCGTTGATGCCGATGTAGTTGCCAGTGGTCTTGCCCATTTTTTTTACGCCGTCGGTACCTTCGAGAATCGGTACGGTGACCACAGATTGTGGGGTTTGACCGTAGGAGCGTTGGATTTCACGGCCAGCTAAGAGGTTGAATGTTTGGTCGGTGCCACCGAGTTCGACGTCGGCGTTAATGGCGACGGAGTCGTAGCCCTGCATGAGTGGGTACATGAATTCGTGAACGTAGATAGGAGCTTGCGCCTTGAGACGATCCTGGAACATGTCGCGCTCCATCATCTGCTGAACGGTGAAGACGCTCGCGAGTCGTGTGACATCGGAGAAGGTCAATTTTCCGAGCCAGTCGGCGTTCCATACGACCTCGATCTTGTC
>JAHFJT010000046.1 GCA_023245695.1 Candidatus Peregrinibacteria bacterium
AGTGCGACGCGATCGCCCAGGTTGTACGTGCGTTCACCGACGATAACGTCATCCACGTCCACGGCAACGTTAACCCAAAGCAAGATATCGAAGTCATCCACACGGAACTTCTTCTCGCAGATATGCAATCACTCGAAAAGCGCCTCGGAAAGGCCCGAAACGACGCCAAGTCTGGAAAGCCAGGTGCACAAAAAGCCCTCGATCTCTTTGAACGAGTGAATACGGAATTTGGAAAAGGCACCCTTGCAAAAGATATCGAGATGACCGCCGAAGAGAAGCTCCTCATCAAGGATCTCCATCTCCTCACCGCAAAACCATTTCTGTTTGTCGCGAACGTCGACGAGTCCGAACTCTCCACCTTCGACACCAAAAAAGCCATCAGTGACTGGGGTCTTCCAGCGAGCTCAATTATCATTCCTATCTGCGCAAAGATCGAAGAGGAGCTCATCGGTATGTCACCCGAAGATCTCGAAGTTTTCATGAAAGACCTCGGCATCGAAGAGTCCGGTATTAATAAAATGATCCGCCAAGCCTACGCCACCCTCAATCTCATCACCTACTTCACCTCCGGCCCAAAGGAAGTTCACGACTGGACCATCGAGCGAGGAACTATGGCTCCACAAGCCGCAGGGGTGATTCATACCGACTTCGAAAAAGGCTTCATTCGAGCAGAGGTCATCGCCTTCAATGACTACATCGAGTGTGGTGGAGAAGCAGGTGCCAAAGAAAAGGGAAAAATGCGCCTCGAGGGAAAGGACTATGTCGTCCAGGACGGTGACGTCATGCACTTCCGCTTCGCTAATTAAAAAAGCTTCTTCTGCTTATAATCCCAGAACTGATACCCGAGGTATAAGATCACAGCAGTAATAATACTCACGGTTGCCACATTGAGAACGATATCGTAGTAGCTAATTTCCCAGATCAAGGTCGCCAGCGCAAACAGGGTAATAGAACCCGTCGCGATAATCATCGAGCGTCCTTCTTGAAAGCGAGAGACATACCTAGGCATATATCGGCTCAGATAGAAACCCATCACGAGCAAGAGAAGAAGTCCTAAGTAGACAATCGTGTCATTTGAGAGGCGAGTGAAGTGTTCGATGAGGAAAGGGTGCACAAGCCAAAATCCAATCGTGAAGGTGAGAAAAAGCGCGAAGCCCATCTCTTTCATGCGGAATACACGAATGACACTTTGGACACCCTCGACCTTTTCCAACTCGGAAAAGATAGATTGGAGCGTGTCGTAACGAGCGATCTCGAAAGTCACGCTTACGAGACCTTCCTTCGACATCCAACTCCTACCATAGCCATTGAGATCGATAATATTTACGGAAAACTGAGAGAGAACCGTCACAATGTCCGCCACCATTCCTGGACGATCCGCGACACTGATTCGAAGTGAGATACGCTCTCGTTCTTGCGGTGGATTGATGCGATCAAAGAGTTTGCTGAACTGACTCTTCTGGCTCCTCGCGATATCGGTGAGCTTCTGATCGGGATAAAGGCTCCGGATCACATCAATTGCATCGAGCGTTCCATCACCAACGGCGATGAGGAGCTGTTTGAGATTCGCATACTCGGGATAGTGATTTCGCACAAGTGCCACCTGAATTTTCGCAAAAGGAATGTCGTCAATTTGCCCAAGACCAGCTCGATAGAAAGCCTTCTGAAGGAGCTGCTTTCCTGAGATAATTTTCGTTCTCGAGCTTTCTTTATTAAGGAACTCCCGGATTCGATTTTTTGCAATGCCCGTCTTTGCAAAATTAAGCCAGTCTCGTTGAGGGCCAGAAGAATGCTCACGATCGATCGTAATACTCACCGTGTCGCCACTTTTGAGTGAGCTATATATCGGTTTATTGTAACCATTAATAACAGCACCAACTGCATAGTTTCCAATGTCGCTATGAATTGCATACGCGAAGTCGATCGCAGAGGCGCTCTTAGGTAAATGAATCGCCTCACCTTTCGGAGTAAACACAAAAATCTTATCTTCAAAAATATCCGCCTTCACTTTTTCCACAAAACTCCGACTATTCACTTCTTGCTGTTCCAGCTCCAGAATCTGCGTCATCCACTTCGTGCGCCACTCAGGATTTTCTTTTTCTTTTCCGCCCTTTCGCTTGGAGCCAAGGAAGTAGTAGGTCGTGATGCCATATTCCGCCTCATTATCCATCTCGAATGTTCGAATCTGAAACTCTGTCAGCGTTCCGTTAATCCCAAAGATCGTCGTATGAAGGCTGCGATATCCATTGATCTTTGGAACCGCTATGTAGTCTTTGAAAAATCCCGGACGTGGCTTGAATAAGGTATGAATAATGCCAAGTGCTCGGTACGCATCCTCCGTAGTCGGCACGAGAACGCGCAGAGTGATAAGGTCATTAAGATCATCGACCGTCTTATGCTCGTTCTGTATTTTTCGAAAAATACTGAAGAGAGTTTTTTTGCGTTGGAAAACTTCAGCGAGAATGTCGTGACTCTTGAGAATTTTCTCTACCTGCGTGACGGTTTCGTCCGAGCGTGCCTTCACATGATGCTCGCTCGCCCCAATAACCTTGGTGTAGTGCTCAAAATCTTCGGGATAGAGGTATCGGAAACAGAGATCTTCGAGCTCCGACTTGATACCCTGAATGCCCAAAAGACTTGCCATTGGGACGTATACCTCGAGCGTCTCTCGAGAAATTCGTCGCTGCTTCTCGGGCTTATCGACAAAGTTGAGCGTCCGCATGTTGTGAAGACGATCTGCAAGCTTGATCAAAATAACACGTGGATCCTTGGCCGTATGGATGAGAAGTTTTTTGAGTGACTCGACCTGTCGAGACTCCATGTCGTTTTGGTAGTGAACCTTGGACAGCTTCGTAATGCCCTCCACCAAAAAAGCGACCCGTTCTCCAAAGAGACGATCGATCTCCTCAACAGTCCGTGGTGTATCCTCGGGAACATCATGGAGCAGAGCGGCAATGAGTGTGTCTTCATCGACTCGGAGCTGAGAAAGAATTATCGCGGTAGCCAGTGGATGGATAATATAGGGACTTCCATCTTTTCGAAGCTGACCCTCGTGGGCAGCGCGCGCGAATTCAAAGGCCTCAATAAACTTATCCTCGTCAAAACCGGGAAGCTGTTGCTTCACCTTTTTGGCGATATCAAGCGTATCGCGAAGAAGAGCATCCGAAGAAGTCGTTCCCTTAGCCATAAAAAGTGTGGTTTGGAGCTCCTCCCATAGTCCCATACAAAGCTGAAAAAGTCAAATTTTTGGCCAGACATTGCCATTTGAGGGCAATTCCCGTTCCGGTTTTGAAATGTAGAAAAAACATATATTAACAATATGCCCAGTCACAGCACATTGTTACAAAGCTGTATCTATGCTAAAATACTCTGATAATACAAAAAACTATGACAAGAGAGTCTCACGCATTTCATCAACTCAAACCTCTTCACGGAGGAAGTGTCTTGCTTCCCGCAAAAGAAGCCGTGATCTCGATGATGAAGGAAGAGCCTGAAATGGTTCCAGTACATGTTCCGACGCCGCTCAGTGGACACGTCTGGAGCTTCGTTCGTCAGGCCTGCGCAACGATCTGTATCTTCGGAGTCTTCTTCGTAATATTAAACTGGGGCGCGATCGCTCAGATCGTCTCGTGGGAGTACGAAAAACTCACACAGCACTCTGATACAAGTAATGCTCTTTATCAGCTTGTTGATAAGAAAAATGTGAAAGAAACTCCACTTCCACTCACAAAAAATGCCCAAGAGGCCAATAAACTCATCCCAGCGCTGAGCTTCTCCGTAGCACCTCCAGACACGCGGCTCGTGATCCCTCGTATCAATCGAAATGTGCCAGTTATCAATGTGAGCACCGAAAGTCTCATCAAGAAAGACTGGTCTCAGCTCGAGAGGGATATGCAGGAGGCGCTTCGATATGGCGTGATTCACTATCCGGGCACCGCTCGGCCTGGCCAGCAGGGGAATATCGTTATCACCGGCCATAGCTCATATTTCCCATGGGATCCAGGACGATTTAAAGATGTCTTTGCTGTGCTTCATGATCTAAAGGCTGGTGATCGAATCTTGCTTTATAACAACCAAAAGCGCTATATCTACGAAGTTACGAGTATCAAAAAAATCTGGCCTTCCGAGCTTGATGTTCTGAAGCCATCCACCGAAAACAAAATCACACTCATCACCTGTACGCCGGTGGGCACCAACTTAAAGCGCCTTATCGTGGAGGCGAAACTCGTGAAGGTCGAGTCCTAAAAATTCAAAGAGTGCAGTATTACGCGCCCTTATCGATCTCCTCGAGTCGCTTGAGAAGGTCCTCTTCTTTAGTAGCTTCTTCCTCTTCGTGCGTGGCCTCTGCCTGGACGAGGGCCGCTTTTTTCTGCTGTGCCTCGAAGGTATTCCACTCACTCTTATGAACATCATTCAGCTTTTTCATCTCAGAATCATACTCTTCATCGATCTTCTTCAGTTGCTCTCGCTCATTCACGAGAATCGTTCGCAACTTCACAATCTGATCTTCGTTCATGATAGGCATGACCTGAAACCAATAATCTCGCTCTTCGTCATTCATTGACTCCGTTTTGATGAGAAGTGCAACGAGGTCGGGAAACTGTGCCTTCACAGACTCAGGAATCGTGTATTTTTTGGCAACCTCTGTAAGCTGGTCAGCGTCGAGTCCAAACTCTGCAGCAACCTTTGGATCCACGACGGGAGTCGTAGTGATGGCAGGTTCAGGATCGGTCGTAGGCACAGATGCGGCAGGAACAGCAGCGACATCGGGAATATTTCGCAAGTCAATCACCGAACCGTCACTCGTAGTGGTGGGAGAAGGAGTGGTTGTGGTTGCAGGATTGGTGCCTGAAGTTCCGGAGGTTTGAGACTGTTCATCGCTCATGTGGATATATTACATGATAAAGATTTCGTATCCAATACCTTCGACAAGAATGCTTTCATAAAGTGACTGTTCGGACATGGTTTGTTTTTTTGTTTGATTTTTCGTATAATTGTATCAAATTTTTGGCTTTTTTACAAGCTGTAAGCCTTACGCATGACCTCAAAAGAGCCAACATCTCAGGAAGCAAAGATACGGATCGAAAAACTCCGGGAAAAGATCAAGGATCTCAACTACAAATACTTCGTACTCGATGAGTCAGAGGTGGATGAAGCAGTTCGTGACTCATTGAAGAAAGAGCTGAGGCAGCTCGAGTCCGACTACCCAGAATGGGTTACGCCAGACTCACCAACCCAACGCGTCGGAAGCGCTCTCTCTGGCCGTTTTGCGAAGGTGCAGCACGTCTCGAAAAAGTGGAGCCTTCAGGATGTTTTTAATGAAGAAGAACTCCGGGACTGGATCGAGCGTATCGAAAAATATCTTCCCGATCAGTCACTGTTTGATGATGGGAAAATCTCCTACATTGGCGAGCTGAAGATCGATGGCCTCAATCTCACACTTCATTATAAAAATGGCTCCCTGGAACGCGCCATTACCCGCGGAGATGGCGTCATGGGTGAGGACGTCACGCACACGGCCAGAACGATAGAGAGTATTCCGCTTATGCTCACAGAGCCAGTCGATCTCGAGGTTTCTGGTGAGGTATTTATGACGAAAACGGCCTTCGAAAAGCTCAATAAAGAAATGCTGGAAAACGAAGAAGAGCCTTTCGCCAACGTCCGAAATGCCGCAGCAGGAAGTGTTCGTCAGCTCGATCCCCAGGTCGCCGCGAGTCGAAATCTCGAGGCCTACATGTACGAACTTGGAGCCAATACGCTCGCTCAACAGCCAGAGTCCCAATCGGAGACACTTAAGACCTTTCAGCGGCTCGGCCTTCGCATCAATACCACCTACAAAATCCTCCACACCGCCGAAGAAATCCTCGCCTACCGGAAAGGTTTCGAAGAAAAACGCGACAAGCTCAACTACGAAATCGACGGCATCGTGGTCAAGGTCGACGACAAGACGCTCTGGCCTCGCCTCGGTTTCACCGCGAAGGCTCCCCGCTACGCGGTCGCCTTCAAATTTCCCGCCCTCCAGTCTACCTCTCAAATCCTCGACATCCAGGTCCAGGTCGGTCGTACCGGCACGCTCACGCCTGTCGCACACCTCAAGCCTACGGAGGTTGCCGGCGTCACCGTCACTCGCGCCACACTCCACAACGAAGACGAGATTGCTCGCAAGGACATCCGAATCGGCGACACGGTTATTATTCAGCGAGCCGGCGACGTGATTCCAGAAGTCGTCGAGGTGCTCAAAGACCTCCGAACCGGCCACGAAAAACTTTTCCACTTTCCGAAAGTCTGTCCGATCTGCGGCTCATCCGTCGAACGAAAAGAAGGAGAGGTGGCCTACCGCTGCACCAATCTCGAGTGCTTCGCTCAAAAATCAGAACGCCTCTTCCACTTCGTCTCACGTGACGCGATGAACATCGACGGCCTTGGCCCGAAGGTGATTATCCAGCTCCTCGAAAACGAGATGATTAACGATCCATCAGACTTCTATGGTCTCACCCAAGAAGACCTCATGGCACTACCCCTTTTCAAAGAAAAGAAAACCGAAAATATTCTCCGCTCAATCGAAAAGAGCAAACGCACGACCCTGGACAGATTCATCTATGCGCTCGGTATTCGGTATCTCGGCGAACAGGGAAGCGCCGAACTTGCAGACTACATCCTCGGAAAAAAAGGTCACCCAAAGCACTACTCACTCGAACAGCTCCTCGCCTTCATCAAAAAACTCACCATCGAGGAACTCAACAATCTCGAAGGTATTGGCGAAAAAGTCGCCACTTCACTCTATGATTACTTCCAGAACAAAAAGTACCTCGAGCTCATCCAGAAGCTCTCCGATCGAGGCATCGAGATAGAAATCGCCACCCCAAAAAAGCAAACCGCTATTCTCGGGAAATCCTTCGTCCTCACCGGAACCCTCGCCACCATGTCCCGCAATGAAGCCAAAGACCGCATCAAATCCCTCGGCGGCAAAGTCCTCTCATCCGTCTCCCACGACACCAACTTCCTCGTCGTCGGCGAAGACCCCGGCTCCAAAGTCAAAAAAGCCACCACCCTCGGTGTAAAACTCCTCGAGGAGAAAGAGTTCCTTGCCATGCTCGAAGCCTAAGCCGAAACCCACTCCCACCGTTAGGCACAGCTTCAAAGAGTAGACAAAAAATAGAAAAAGTGCTATAATTCAAAAGAAGTTTATACTTTTTTTGAATACCGGTGCTCGAAAAAGATATCGTAAAAACCATTGATGAGAGAGGCCGTGAGCAGGGAGTGAATTCCCAGCCAATTGTACGTGATTACATTATGGGCATTGCAGCTGCGGCAAGTAATGAGGTG
>JAHFJT010000047.1 GCA_023245695.1 Candidatus Peregrinibacteria bacterium
TAGAACTTGAGGGTTTGATCGATCGCTTGGAGCTGGATTTGGCGCCGATGACCGCGTTTATTTTACCGGGCGGATGTGAGAGTGCTGCGAGATTGCACGTGTGTCGAAGTGTCTGCCGACGTGCGGAGCGGGTGTGTGTGGCGCTGGTGCACGAGGAGAGTACTGGCGAAATGAGCATGAAATTCTTGAACCGACTATCGGATCTGTTTTTTACAATGGCTCGCTATGAGAATGTGAAGAAGGGGGTCGAGGAGACGAAGTGGATGTGGTGATTGCTTCGATGCTCCACTGAGCATGTTCCGCAATCATCGCGTCGTCTGATTGTGCGAGTTTTCTGAGTTGAGGGAGGAGATCGAGGAGTTTGAGATTTCCCGCTACGACACAGGCGTTTCGGATGAGGCCGCGGCGCTTGGCGCGCATAATGGGTGTGCCCGCGAAGAGGTGAGTGAACTCGTCGTCGGTTTCGATGGAGAGGATTTGAGCGAGGGAGAGATTTTGCTGTGCGACAGGAATACTTTGAAAGTCTTCGACATGTGTCGGTTTCGCGCGGACATTGTGAGGACAGACGTCCTGACAGAGGTCACAACCGAAAAGCCAGTTGCCGATTTTTGGGCGGAGCTCTTCGGGAATGGCGCCGCGATTTTCAATGGTGAGATAGGCGATACAAAGATTCGAGTCAATGGTTCGGTCTGGCTTTATGGCTCGGGTTGGACAAATATCGACGCACCGAGTACAACTTCCACACTTTCCTTGCCACTTGGTTGGTTCGTCGGGAGTGAGATCGAGCGTCGTAATAATTTCCGAGAGAAACATAAAAGAGCCGTACTCTCGTGTAATCACACATGCGTTTTTTCCGATGAATCCTAGTGATGCTTTTTGTGCATACGCGCGCTCCATCACTGGGCCGAAGTCTACGTACGATTTTGAGAGGGGTGTAAAATGGGAGTGCGGTGTGCCAGAAATTTCTTCCAAAAACTTCCCAAACTTTTTCAACTTTGCGGTGATGACCTTGTGATAATCCCTTCCCTGAGCGTATTTTGCGATGCGGAAATTTTCCCCAAATTCTTTATCTTTTTTGTAGTAATTCAGTCCGAGCATGATAATCGACTTGGCACCTGGTAACATTTTTTCCGGGGTGTAGCGTTTTTCGGAGTCTTTTTTGAGATACTCCATGTCGGCGCCGTAGCCTTTTGCCAGCCATGATTCGTAGTATGATCCTGCGTCGGAAAGTTTTTCAGCACGCACGATTTTCACAGGATCAAAACCCAGTGAGCGCGCAAAATCTTTAATTTCTTGAGAAAGATGTTGAGACATAGTAGACTAGTACCCTTGCGTTGATATAGGCGTAAAGGCACCCCATTGTATCGCAAATATCTATGCGCATCCATCCCTCGTGGCTTGATTTAGCCAGCGTTAAAAAACTTGAACAGCTTCTCGAAGAGGTTGAGCATGCTGTGATTTTTTCCCATCGAAACCCGGATGGTGATACGATCGGCGGCAATATTGCGCTTCGTCTCGCGCTTGAGGCGCAGGGAAAATGCGTGACTTCGGTCTGTGCCGATCCGCTTCCTCACATCTATGACATCATGCCCGGGTGCCATGTTTTTCAGCAGGATTGGGATCGTTCTGATGTGGATATGTATATGAATGTGGATGGAAGCTCAACGACTCAGCTCGTTTTTCCCGAAAAAGAGCCTTCGCTTCTCGATGGGCGCGTGCCTTTTGTGAGCATTGATCACCATATCTCGAATGCACTTTTTGGAACGCTGAATGTGGTCGTTCCCGATGCGTGCTCGACGACGTTTATTTTGTACCATCTTTTTTGCGCGCTGCGATGGAATATTACGCCTCTCATGGCGACGTATCTTCTCCTGGGAATTTACTATGACACGGGAAGCTTCATGCATGCCAATACGAGTTTTGAATCTCTACAAGCGGCTTCTGAGCTGCAATCTCTTGGTGCTGATCGAGCGCTGGTTATGAAGGTTTTGTACCAACAGCGAACGCAGGGGCAGCTCAAAATTTGGGGACGAGCTCTGGAGCGGATGGAGCGGACGCCTGATGGTGTGATTGTTTCGGGGGTGACGGCGAAGGATCTCCGGGAGTGTGGAGCGCAAACCGATGAGGTAGGTGGCGTGGTGGATTACCTGAATAGTGTAGGAGGTGCGAAGTTTTCTGTGCTGCTTTCTGAAGATCCGGTAAAGGGGATTGTGAAGGGCTCCACACGGACTCGACGGGACGACGTGGATCTTTCGGAGTTCTGTAAAAAATTGGGTGGCGGGGGACATAAAAAGGCTTCTGGATTTGGTATTTCTGGCTCTCTCGGGAACCAAGACATCTTCCATTTTGACACCGAGAGTGACGTCTCTTTCGAGTTTTAGGCTGTGTGATCTATAAAATTTTAAAATTGCCCTCCGTTTGGCCTGTGCTATAATCGGCCAGTATATTTGAGTAACATTTGATGTATGCCTAAAATTTCTGCTGGACTCGAAATCCGTGACTTTTCACTTCCGTGTAGCGATGGAACTATAGTCTCTCCACTGACGTTTCGTGGAAAGTGGACCATTCTCTACTTTTACCCGAAAGACGATACTTCTGGCTGCACGACTGAGGCCTGCAATTTCCGAGACAATATGAACGAGTACCGAAAGCGCAACGTGCTGGTGTATGGCGTTAGTCCGGACGATCTCGAATCTCATGAGAAATTTATTACTAAAAACTCACTTCCATTCCCACTTCTCTCGGATACAAGCCATGAGATGCTGGAGGACTATGGCGTTTGGCAGGAAAAATCGATGTACGGCAAGACCTACATGGGTATCGTACGGACCACTATTGTGGTTGATCCGGATGGTCGTATTGCCAAGATTTTTAACGACGTGAAGCCAGATGGCCACTCCAAAGAAATCCTCAACTACCTCGACATTGTTATGGCTGACTGGACCCTGTAGTCCCGTCTTCGCCTGAGCCTCGTTTTTCCTTTGCATTCAGGTCACTTTTTGAGTACATTGTCACCAATATGCCAGCTAAAAAATCGTCAACTCGACACACCAAACTTCGAAAGGTTTTAGTCCTTGGTTCCGGTGCATTGAAGATTGGTGAAGCAGGTGAGTTCGATTATTCTGGTTCTCAGGCGATCAAAGCCCTCAAGGAAGAGGGGATTTCGACGGTGCTTCTCAACCCAAATATCGCGACGATTCAGACGAGTGATGGAATGGCCGATAAGGTCTATTTTTTGCCGGTAAATCCGTACTTTGCGGAGAAGGTCATCGCGAAGGAGCGACCCGATGGGATTTTCCTGAGCTTCGGTGGGCAGACAGCGCTGAACTGCGGCGTGGAGCTCTATCGAAATGGGATTTTAAAAAAGTATGGCGTCGAGGTTCTCGGTACACCGGTCCGCGCGATCGAGGTGACAGAGGATCGAGATTTATTTAAGCAAGAGATGGCGAAGGCGGGACTTCGATGTGCGAAGAGTGCGGCGTGTAATACGCTTGAGGAGGCGCGCGCAGCAGCGCGCGAAATTGGATTTCCTTTGATGATCCGCGCAGCATTCACGCTCGGAGGAAAGGGAAGTGGTTTTGCCTACAACAAAGAAGAGCTTGAAGAGATGCTGGAAACAGCTTTTGCTTATAGTCCACAGGTGCTCGTAGAAGAGAATCTCAAGGGCTGGAAAGAGATCGAGTACGAAGTGGTGCGTGATAAGTTCGACAACTGTATCACGGTCTGCAACATGGAGAACTTCGATCCACTCGGCATCCATACGGGGGAGAGTATTGTGATTGCTCCATCGCAGACGCTCACATCGACGGAGTACCACATGTTCCGAAAGCTTGCGATTCAGGCGATCAGGCACTTGGGTATTATCGGTGAGTGCAATATTCAGTTTGCACTTGATCCAAAAAGCTTGAACTACTCGACGATTGAGGTGAATGCGCGCTTGAGCCGATCATCGGCGCTTGCATCAAAGGCGACGGGATATCCACTCGCACATGTGGCTGCAAAATTGGCTCTGGGATACAGTTTGCCGGAGTTGAAAAATTCTGTGACACAGGCGACGACGGCATGTTTTGAGCCCGCACTCGATTATCTTGCGTTGAAAATTCCACGCTGGGATTTGAATAAGTTCCGCATGGTATCTCAAGAGATCACGAGCGAGATGAAGTCGGTGGGTGAGATCATGGCCCTCGGTCGAAGCTTTGAAGAGGTGCTCCAGAAGGGCTTACGAATGCTTCAGATTGGACTTCAGGGTTTGGTGGCGAACAAAGATCTCATGATGGATCTGAGTGATAAAGAGCTTGAAAATGATCTCGTGCATCCGACACCGAAGCGCGTTTTGGCGCTGGCAATTGCGATGAAGAAGGGTTGGTCGATTGCGAAGATCGCGGATCTGACAAAGATCGATACGTGGTTTTTGAGCAAGTTGAAAAATATTGTGGATACCGAAAAAGAGCTTGAGGCTAAGAAAAAAACAGTACTCAAAAAGGAAAAAGACTTATTGCGACAGGCGAAGAAGTTTGGATTTTCTGATAAGCAAATTGCGAATGTAATTGGAAAGCGAGAGCTCGAGGTACGTGCAGCTCGTACGAAGATGAAGATTCTTCCGGTGGTGAAACAGATCGATACCCTTGCAGCTGAGTATCCTGCGAAGACGAATTATTTGTATGTCACGTACCATGGCACGAAAGACGATGTTACGGTTGTTCCTACGAAAAAGACAAAGTCTCCAGTAGGCGGTAGGAAGAAGTATATCGTTCTTGGCAGCGGTCCATACTGTATCGGTTCATCCGTGGAATTTGACTGGTGCTGCGTGAATGCGTCGCAGACCGTGGCTCGACAAGGTCATGAAACCATCATGATCAACTACAATCCTGAGACGGTTTCGACCGACTATGACATGTGCGACAAGCTCTACTTTGACGAGCTTTCTCTCGAACGTGTTTTGGATATTTACGATAAGGAAAAGGCCGATGGCGTCATCGTTTCGATGGGTGGACAGATTCCAAACAACATCTCGATGAAGTTGCGAAAGGCCGGCGTGAAGCTTCTTGGAACAACGGCGGAGAATATCGATCGAGCAGAAAATCGACATACCTTCTCGGCGTTGCTGGATAAGTTGAACATTGATCAGCCGCAGTGGAAAGAGCTTACGAAGCTCTCTGAAGTCGAGGAGTTTGCGAAGAGTGTCGGATATCCGGTGCTCGTTCGACCATCGTATGTGTTGTCAGGTGCGGCGATGAGTGTCGCTCAAAATGCTGAGTCGCTCAAAATTTTCTTGGGAAAAGCGGCGCGATTGAATAGCGATGCTCCGGTTGTTGTGAGTAAATTTGAGACGGGCGCGAAAGAGGTAGAGGTAGATGCTGTAGCCCACAATGGCCAGGTGCTTATCTACGCAATTTCTGAGCATATCGAAAATGCGGGTGTTCACTCTGGCGATGCAACGATCGTTCTTCCTCCGCAAAAATTGTATATCGAGACGATTCGACGGGTGAAGGTGATAGCAAAGGAAATTGCACGCGAGCTCAACATCACGGGTCCATTCAACATTCAGTTTCTCGCGAAAAATAATGATATCAAAGTTATCGAGTGCAATTTGCGTGCATCGCGAAGTTTCCCATTTGCCTCCAAGGTGACGGGGTATAACTTTATTGAAATTGCGACGCGCGCGATGCTCGGTGACAAGTCTGTTCTCGAATTGCGAGTAAATAAGCCACGAACGCTCGATCTCGACTACGTAGGCGTGAAGGTTCCTCAGTTCTCATTCCCACGTTTGAAAGGTGCTGATCCCGTTCTTGGTGTCGAGATGGCATCGACGGGTGAGGTTGCCTGTTTTGGTGACGATCTTCATGAGGCTCTTTTGAAGGCGATGATCTCTGTTGGATTTGCCCTTCCGAAGAAAAATATCCTCGTCAGCATTGGTCGCACCGAGGATAAGGCTGACTTTTTGCCTGCAGCACGCCAGTTCGTCAAGCTCGGCTATACACTCTATGGCACGGAAGGTACGGCTGCATTTCTCCAGGAAAATGGTGTCGATGCGGTGATGCTTCATAAAATTCAGTCCAAGCAGTCTCCAAATCTTCTCGAGACACTCACATCACACAAGATCGATCTTGTGATCAATATTCCAAAAAACTACAATCGACAGGAAATTACCGATGGCTACCTGATCCGACGAAAGGCGATCGATCTCAACATTCCGCTCATCACCAATACGCAGGTTGCCAAGATTATGTCTGAGGCACTCGGGAAGTACAAAATTGGGGATTTGAAAATCAAGAGCTGGAAAGAGTACTTTGAGAAAAATTAATCTCCAAATAAGCTCCCGCTTAACTTTTCGTAAAAAACTTTTTGAGATGAACCACCTTTTGGTTCTCCATCAGGCAGGTAATTTGGATTTTGAAAAAAGGCCGGGAATTCGTGACGGCTATTCGGTACTTGTGGTGGTTCATGTCCGTAAATTGCCACAACCTCGCTATTTGGTAGATTTATTAATGGCTTACAATTGCGTAAATCTGGTCCGCGATCACAATCTTGACACCCTTTGGCTTCATAATATGTCTCTGTTTTTTTGTCATAATGACTATCATAATAATGCTGATTACCTGTCCACTCGCTTTGATAATCTGAATACAACTGAATACCCGACATAGTTGTATTGTATGCGCCCCTTGGTAGAGTAAGTCGAGTGCTGTTTTTATCTTTCGTGAGTTCATGGGGTCGCGCATTTTTGAGTGATTTTTCCAGCTTTTTTCCTGCATCTGGCCTTACTAATACATCGATTCCTGGGTATCGAGAGCTGTGAGTCAAAAGATCCATAATGTCACCGCCATTGAGCATGCGCCCTCTATAACTTACTCTATCGCTCTCGAGTTTTGCGTATTCTTTTGGCTCTAGGTCTTTTGGAAATTCACTTAAGCTCTTGAGATCCATAAGAATTCTATACATCTTTTGTCTGGCCAAAAGTTGGGCTGGCTTGAGGGACATGGCAAAATGCCCCATTCGCATTTCCATATGTTTTAAATATTCTGCACCTTTCCTGTCTATTGCGGCCTGGATATTTGGCGGCAGAAGATGCCAGTATTGTTCCACCATTTGCTGATCGGAGAGCTGCTGGTCTTCTTTTTCTACATCAGGGAATCGGGTAGTTGAGAGTGCCATTAGGGGATTTATATAAGATGTTATCTTAAGCTTACTGTAGCTTACTGTTGTTCCACTGTCAATCTTGTGACTTTTTAGCTTTGTTTTGCTATGCTCCTATCATAGCCCCTTCC
>JAHFJT010000048.1 GCA_023245695.1 Candidatus Peregrinibacteria bacterium
GCCAGAGACACGGGTACAGCAAGCACCAGCTCCTGCACCAGAGGAAACTCCGACTCCCGACAATACACCTCCTCCTACCCGATAATCATTACTCACTCTAAAAACAAAAACACATGGAAACACAAATCCCAAACACCCCAGAGTTGAGTCCAATGAATACGGTGCCAACTTCTTCCAAGAAGAGATGGCTTCTCATCGGAGGCCTCGTGCTTGTCATCGGTGTCGGTGCAGTTCTCGCCTCGACCGGAAAGTTCTTTAGTGGTAGCTTCTTAAGCACCCTTCCTTCGAGTCTTGATGCTACAAAATTTTACACCAACATTTCTGACGGCCAGGTCAAAATATCTGGCGGGTTCATTAGCAATGGCTACTCTGACTCTCAAAAAAGTATGATTGTTGATGCCAAAGGTTTATATCGTCATAACTTTAAATGGGAAATCACTGGCGAAAACGGAAAGGTCCTCAATTCGGATGACTTCGATAGCTCCACCTGGGCTCTCAAAAATAATCCATTCCTCAATAGCTACACCTATTCTGTTCCGGATAACGGTGCGTGGAAGACGGAATCATGCGGCACCGACGTAAGTTTCAATGCTTGGAACCCAAGCAATAAGTTGCATGTTTGGACCTGCCCATTTGTTCCATTTTCTACTCAAGAAATCGTAAACTACGCAAAACAGAATAATGACAGTACCAACTTCACCGTCAAGATGTGGGAAGGTGATGGCTCAAGTGGACCGTCCGTATCCTATCCCCTTAACCTTCAACCTCAGCCGGCTAGCGATGTAAAGGTTGAAAAAAAGAGTACCTATACTACCGTGAATGGAGAAAAAGTATACTCTGATGCCTACTTTCTTTCGTGGAGTGCTCCGAAAAACATGCTCTCCTATCTCGTCACTGACAATAGCTCAGCAAAGAGTGTGTACAACTACTCATGGAACATCAAAGATGAAAATGGATATGTTATCTGGAGCGTCGATTGGGAGCTGAATCAGGGTGGATCCACGATGGGACTTGTTATTCCTCCTGCAACCATTCCGAAGTATACGGCTCCAGGCAGTAATCTCGGTTACATCCAAAAAGTAAAGAGCGTCTGGAGTTCTGCCTCCCTTTTTCCAACCTGGGTTGGCGAGCCAAGCGGTCTCTCAAGCCTCACCTTACCTCAGCTTAAGGGAATGCTTATTAAAGGTAAAAAACTCACTCTTACGATGTATGCTGGAGATGGCGTACATAAGGCTATTCCTACTTCTACCAGTTTCTACTATGGCACCCCAGAGTTGAGTGCGCCTGCTATTTCAAGCCTCACTGCGGATGCTGTTGCTGATGGGAACTACTCCTTTTCATGGACACCTGCAGCCCAGCCTTCTATGGATACGAGCTATATGAAACACTTCAGTCCGGGAAATACGGAAGGTAGTTTTCTTTATTACTACAAATGGAAGCTCTTCCAGCACGATAAACCAGAGAATATTATCTGGAGCAAGGATTGGGCTGAAAATCCGGGAGAGGGCAGTATGATCGCGGATTGTTTTAATCAAGATCTCCGATATTACCTCGACTTCTACACGCTCATTTCAAATGCCTACACCTGTACGACAACTATACTCAGTACTGCCGCGAAAGCGAAACTTGTTGCTGGCATAACGTATGACTTTGAACTTACGCTGGGAAATGGAAAAAATAGCTCAACAAAAACGGCTTCGTTTACGGTTGCAAAACCGGATCTCATCGTCCCATCTCTTACTGTTCCCGACGAGATTGACCTCGGCAAAAATACTCCAGTCGTCTTCACTGTTTCAAATCTTGATGCCTATAAGGCTCTTCCAAGTAAAGGTACGGACTATACGATCAAATGGAGAATTGTGGAGGGATATCAGATGAAAAAACTCGACACATTTGACACTCTTCCTGCCGTCAAATCCACAGCTGGTCCAGTTAATCTTAGCCCATCTCTTACGCTCATTAGTGCAGATTTACAGAAAAAATTTCTTCCTGGTCACACCTATACTATCGGAGTAGCCGCTATCCGAAATAATGCTGATAACAGTGGTGACTCGACTCCATGGACGGCCAAGACATTCAGCACAGCTGTGCAGCTTGATCTCAAAGGAACCTACAATGCTTCGACAAAGTCCGTTGACCTAAGCTGGAGTTTACCAAGTTTCATTAGCGATGCGAAACCGTATACCTATAAGGTTGCTCGCATGGATACTAACACCTCTCTCACATCATCTCCTATCGCTGCAACCACGTTGAGTGATCCTTCTCCGGGCGCAAATCCTCGATATCGAGTTAGTGCCTATATTACCAATAGTACGTATGCTGGTGTCTCGGACACCTTGCCGGTAGATGTTCCTGCAGTAGACCAGAATCCTCCCCAGGTTCCATCCGTTGCTGCACTTGTTGCAGACCCATCAAAACTCGAAAGCGGCGCCACAAATGCTACTGTTGCAATTACAGGGATGACGTTCCCTGCTGGTGTAAGCTTGCAGTTCAAAATAAATGGGGTCGTCGCTGATCCATGCATTCCTAGTTGTCTTCCAAGTCTTATTTCCCAAGGAAAAAACCTCCTGCGATATAACTTTACGATTCCAAAAGACACGGCTCCAAAAAAGTTGGATCTTGTGATTCGTGACGATGCTACTGGAGCAGCGATCGGGTCTGCGCCTTTTGAGATTGTGAGCCCAAAGGCTCCGGCTACTCCTGTTGGCCCTCTCGCTCCAACCCTTAGCGGTTCATTGGTGGATGGCGATGTGCACCTTACATGGGATGCTGTTAAAAAAGGAACCTATACCTATACCCTTGTGCGAGATGATAAAGATCACTTGATCGAAAAAAAGTCGGTTCCGGATTTGGCCTATACCGATGTCGCTCCTCCAGCTGGCAAACATACATATCAGTTGCAAGTTTTTGACCAGCTTGGGAATTCTCAAGTTTCCAATATTTTTACCATCGACGTGGCTGCAAAGCCTATTATATCTGTCTGTACCGATCCCGTTAAAGATCTTGCTGCAGCGGCAAAGAATGACACCGTCACTCTCACATGGAGCACGGGTGGACAGACTTGTTATTACCGAGTATTCGCCGACGATAATACAGCACTCAATGCAATTGGTGATATGAAGTCATCTTCGGGATATGTACACACATCAGTCTCAGCCGGCAAACATACCTACTATCTTAAATCCTATAAAGAACAGAGTGCTAAGACTTTTGTGGGCAACTCAAATGATGCTGAGGTCACCGTAGAGGCTGCAAACAAACTTCCTGTCCTTACTCTTGGTGATGCGGGCGGCATTCTTGCCGAGGGAGTTGTAGGTAAAGAGTATATTGTACAGCTCAATGTGAGTGGTGGTACGAGTCCATATGTATGGAAAAAGGCAAATGTCTCGGATGCTCTTCCTGATGGATTAACGCTTGATGCGAATGCCGGTAGAATTTTTGGTACTCCAACAAAAGCGGGTTCATATTCATTTTCACTTCAGGTCAAAGACTCTGCTGGAGCAACAAGTCCTGTGCAGATGTTTATGATCAAGGTTCAGGATGCACCAAAGGAACCTGTTCCGGAACAACCTGTCGTTGATGCTACAAAACCATCTTTGAAGGTCGTTCACTTTGGTGCTGAAAAAGACGCGGTGCTTGGAAAAGCGGTGATCTCATATCAGGTGGTGAAGACCGGTGCCTTCAAGGGTAAGGGGTTCAAGTCTGAGGTGTACATCAATGGCGAGCTCAAGGCGACCTTCACTGATAATTTCAAAGATGGTGATGGGGTGTACGATTATACCTACATTGCGGAAAACTTTGAGATCAAAGATGGCGATACCGTGAAAGTTGTGACCACGACAACGGATGATCTGGATAAGGATCTTGGAGTGTCGGATAGTCAGGAATTTGTATACTATGAACAGGCGGTCGTGGTGGTGGACGAACAGGCAAAAAACAACTCAACCTTTACCGTACCAAGCTCACTTCCGGATGGAAAGATTGGGGTCGCGTACTCATTCGTTCTTACGGGCGCTGGAGGCATCGCTCCATACTCGTGGTCACTTACGGGCGATTCCGAACTTCCTCCTGGACTTTCCTTTCAGCATACTGGTGAAATTTCTGGTACACCAACAGCGGCTGGCACAGCGACAATCGATGTAAGTGGTTTTGACAGCACCCCAAATCATCCAAAGGTCGCTCAAAAAAACTACACCTTTACGATCGCAGCGGCAGATGGTGCGAAGGTTGTGGATCAAGGGGGTGGCGGTGGCTCCGGTGGTGGTTCTTCCGGGGGTTCTAGTGGAGGATCGTCAGGTGGCTCTTCAGGTGGCTCCGGTGGTGGTAGTGGCGGCGGAATCGTCGCTGGTGGCTCTACACAGTCAAACGTAAAGTACTTCCACTTCAAGTTTCAGACGTCTCCACTTGCAAAACATCTCGATCTCAAGGGCAATCCTCTCATGGCTCAGATTACGATTCTCGTGAATGCTGGCGTGATGAGTGGTTACAACAAATTTACCTTCGGGCCAAATGACACCCTCACTCGTGCGCAGTTCCTCAAGATGGTGGTGAATGCCTTCCAGCTTACCTCTTCTGCCAAGGATCTCAACCCATGCAAGGACATCTCGAAGTCTGCATGGTATGCTAAATACTTTGCTACGGCGAAAAACCTCAATGTGGTCAAGGGTTATGCAGATGGCACCTGTAGGCCAGATCAGGCGGTCACTCGCGCTGAGGCTACCAAGATTCTATTCCAGGCAATCGCAAGTATGAGCGATAGCGTTCAGGGAAAGACAGCTACGTTGGTCGTTGCCAGTGTCGCCGCGACAGACGCAAATCCGTTCAGCGACGTGAACCCAAAGAGCTCACTCTATAAATATATCATAAGTGCACAGAAATATGGCTTCGTGAAGGGCGTTACCAAGGGCAGCTTTGCTCCTGACGTGAATCTCACTCGCGCACAGGCTGCGAAGATTCTCGTCCAGGCTCTCTCGAAACTCTCGGTCGCTACGAAGTAATTTTCTTTTCTCAAAAAACCAAAAACAGCTCTGTCATTTGATAGGGCTGTTTTTTTGTTATACACTGCACGTGTTCTTTGGCCGTCACCCCTTCACTGATCTCCATGAAAACTTCGCTGTTCAGTCGACTGCGCACTCGCAAAGGTTTTACCTTGATCGAGCTTCTCATCGTAATTGTGATCATCGGCATCTTGGCGGTGGGACTTGTGCCAAAGGTTATTGATGCGCCGAAACGTGCGCGTGATACCGTGAGGAAAAAAGATCTCCAGTCTATACAGGCCGCTCTTGTCGCCTACTCGGCCGATAATGGTGGAAATTTTCCACCGCCAGCAGGCGCGTGTGTCTCTGGTATTTCGGCTACCATTAGCCAGTATTTTCAGGGTTCGAAAGTTCCGAGCGATCCGGTTGCGGGACGTGCTGCGTACGGCTGCATGAATGGCAGCTATGCATATAACATCCCCAATGCCGGGAAGTGCATTGTACTTGCGGCTCAGATGGAAGTATCTGGAAGTGGAAATGGAAACCAAGCTCAGCCAAATATCTTTGATGGAAATTTCTGCACCACTCCCGATTATCAAAATCTTGGCAACGGACCTAAAAATACTTTTTTTATCGTACAAAATTTTTAACATTCTCTCTGCATGAAACCCACTCCCGTCCTTCGTAAAGGTTTTACCTTGATCGAGCTGCTTATCGTGATTGTGATTATCGGTATTTTAGCGGTTGGTCTGGTGCCAAAGGTGATCGATGCTCCAAAGAAGGCACGTGATACCGTTCGAAAGAAGGATCTGGACTCGGTGAAAGTCGCTTTGGAGAGCTACATGGCTGACAATGCAGGATACCCGAACTGCAATGGCGGGAATTTTTCACGCGTGACAGACTCACCTCTTCCAGCATGCCTTTCTGGTTTAAATGCTTATTTCCAGGGTTCGAAAGTTCCAAATGGTCCTGATGGAAAATCTGTATACTACTACTGGGGCAGCAAGTCTCTCGGCTGCTACGTTCTCTCGACGAGCATGGAAAGCCCAAATGGTGGCAATGCAAAAGTTGATATCACGGCCAATCAGATCATCGCTGCGAATAGTTGTGATCCGAGCAAGTCGGTGGCGATCGCTGCGGGATCTGGCTCGTTCTACCACATTGGCGGAGGGAGTTATTAAAGATTGTGAGGCAGTCTAAAAGTCTGGACGTCTAGACTTTTGATTTTGTGCAATTGCTGAATTTTCATTTTCTTGTTTAATGCTTGGTTTTGCGTGCGCAAAATCTTTGATCCGCGACGTATTTATTTTTTGACAAGGGCAATACTACGATATGAATTTCTCAAAGCACAATTTGCTTCAGATTTCTTGAGTTTTTTGCCGGTTTTTCGTATACTAATCCGCAGTTACCCCCTTACTTATTTTGTATGAAACTCTCTGCAAAACTCCGACGAGGTTTTACCTTGATCGAGTTACTCATCGTGATCGTCATTATCGGTATTTTAGCGGTTGGTCTCGTGCCAAAAGTTATCGATGCTCCAAAGAAGGCACGTGATACCGTTCGAAAGAAGGATCTTGATTCAATCAAGGTTGCTCTTGAAAGTTACTATGCTGATAACTCGAAGTATCCTGCTGATCAGGCAGCTGTTTATGGTATGACGAGCTACTTCCAGGGTGCTACCGTTCCGGTTGATCCATCAGACAAGACGGTGAAATATGAATACAAATACCAAGCTCCAGCGAATGGCGCTGCAGGTTGTTACATTTTGAGCGCAAAGATGGATAGCGTAACGGGTGGTAACTTTGATAAGCCTGCTTCAGATGGTACAGCTACCTGTACTGCTGCGCTTTCGAGCGGCAAGCCTTACTATCTCACGATTGGTGGTAATTAGGCCTTTTGAAAATGTTTCCAGAGCGCTTCGTGTCGGCTACGTCTGTGTAGCAGGATGTTGAGGCGCTCTTCTGTTCTTTCGGTCGCTGTTCCTTCCCTCCTCACATGCCTCACTCGCCCTTCAAGAAAACCTCGGTTGCCTTTCTTGTGGCTGCTCTCGTAGCGGTAAATGTGACACAGGTGCAAACGGTTTTTGCGGAGAGTGTGTATGCTTTGAATGAAGCTAAAACGTCGTCGGGGCTCCTCGGGAAGAAGATTTCCGATGCGAGAGACCTCGTGACATTGATCGTGGATCAGGACGTTTGGAATGACTCGAACTCGTATGATGGCCTTGCTGGAAAGTACAGCGGCGTG
>JAHFJT010000049.1 GCA_023245695.1 Candidatus Peregrinibacteria bacterium
TCGCACACAAACACGACCCACGGTACATGGCGCTTCTCTGCAAAGAGCACCACCAGATCGCGCATGCAAAAGACGTGCGGGTGCAGGAGATCAGGGCAAAAATCCGAAAGCGTGAGTAGCTATTCGCCGGATCCTGCGCCGGTAATATCTCCAATTACCCCTGCATTCCTTTCTCAATACTCTGCAAATCGAGTTTGAACTTCAATAAGATTTCGTCGCGCTTGGAGGAGGCATTTTCGAGGGCGATGTGCTGGCGTTTGTTGTCGGTCTCGAGAATCTTGGCAAGGACAGTGATCTGGTCTTCATTGAGCGTGGCGAGAAGGTCGAGAATGGCGAGCTGCTCTTGTTCGTTGAGGGTTGAGTTCTTGAGAATCTGGGCGAATTTTTGGGAGGTGATGTTCATAGTGATTGAGGTTATGGAGCGACATGCGATCTTATAGATTTTTAGTTTTGCGCGACAGATACTTCGTCGAGATCATCCGGTACTTCGATCTCCGGTGTACCTGAGTCTTTGAAATACAAATGATATCCGACGCCGCCGGCCAGAAGAGCCGTTCCAGCAGCCATGCTGACACGCTCGGTCGTGCGAAGGCCTTTTCCGATGACGCTCTTATTTTCATGGGTGTACTTGAGGATTTTCTCGGCAAGCTTCTTGAATCCACCCATTTTTTCCGCGAGCTTTTCGAAGCGCGGCCACATCTCGATGAGTTTTACTGCCGTTTTTGATCCGCCTTTTGCGGCCTTGGTAAGTCGCAAAAAGACATTTCCTGCGACACTCGTTCCAGCGGATGGGACACTTCCGAGTACTGTGAGAATATCTCCTGCGAGACCGACGACACCCCATGCGACGTTGCTGGCACGATCACTTGCGCCTGAGACATCTTTTCCAGAGACGGACTCTTTTCCCGCAATAGCGGCATAGAAATTTGATACGGTTCCAACTCCTGGAATTACATCGACGATGAGCTGACCGAGATCTGGTCCGAGTTCTTGCATCATCGTGATGAGTTCGCGTTCAGGATCGTCTTTGTGAATCAATGCATCGGTGGCAAACATGAGTCCTGCCATGACGGCCATGAGTTTCATGCGGCCCTTAGCGCTTTTCACGAGTCGAGTGGTCATCGTTCCGTCGGTAGCCTCGAGAATATTCTTGATCTGACGTTTCATTGCGGGAGTGCGCAAAGCTTTTGGAAGTGCCTTGTACTCTTCGGTGATGAGTTTGAGGGTTGCGCCTTTCTGGTGGGCAAGGGGGTCAATGTACTTCGCCTGAAGCGCTTCGAGCTGCGACTTCACGGCTGGATCGGCGAGGGAGATGCCACGTGTTCTGGCACTCTTTACGACCGTATTCACTTCTTGTAAGAACTTTTCCTGGACACCTTTTTCGGCCGCCTCCATGCGAAGGGCGAGATCTTCGAGACGCGATGCCTTGCTTGCGCTATCGAGTGCTCGGATCTCTGCGGCGGTCGCGCCTCCCATGTGGTCAACCTTTGACGGATCGAGAAATGCCTCGATCGCCATCACTGTTTTTTGCTTCGCTTTTTTGATTGGATTTGTGGCGTCGAGAGCAGC
The DNA here is from genome assembly GCA_023245695.1 of Candidatus Peregrinibacteria bacterium. Lineage (GTDB taxonomy): Bacteria > Patescibacteriota > Gracilibacteria > UBA1369 > UBA12463 > CALREA01. The sequence continues at coordinate 1,570 of JAHFJT010000049.1, forward strand.
TGCTTCTCTTTCCAGTGCCGCTTTTTCGGCTCGAAGTTCGGCCTCGGTTTTGTATGACCCATCTGCTTTTCGGAAAGTTTCCTGTGAACTGAGAGGTTTGTATGGGGCTTCGGCTGATTCTTTTGCAGCGAGCTCTGCGTCTTCGGTTGGTGATCGCTTCGCGAAGGCCGCAGATACTTTTCCTTCTTTGAGAAGTTCCCAACGTTCAATGAGCCGACTCACGCCTGACTGAAATTTTGCTGTGTTTTCTTCGATGTCTCGGACGAGATTTTTCATGTTTTGTATTTCGGTCACATCTTGTTTTTTTGCAGCCTCCTCAATACTTCGAATCGTACGTTTCACATCTCCGAATTTTTTCGCAAATTCGTATCCGAAGCGCGTTCCGGAAAGCGTCTCTTTGATTTTTTCGTAGTCTTTGAACATGTGATGATCTCCTAACTCTGTAGCCATTTTCTGGATCTTTTTAAAGTCCGGAGATTCGGCAGCAATTTCTGCACTGAGCTTTTTCATCTCAGATTCGATCTTGCCAATGTGAGCGCCCTGCATGTTTTTCATGATCGGAATCAGTGGTGCGGTGATCATGGATTTGAAGACGAATCTCCACTCTTTGGTTCCAGGGATGAGACTCTTGAATACTTTTCCTACAGCAAGTGCGCCCTTGTCGTTCATGTCAAAAATCGTTTTTGTGGCTGCTAGGCTTTCTTTGCTGGTCATGTAGGTGAGGCTTCCGAGGACAATAAGTTCTGCTCCGACGGTGGTGGTGGTAGCGAGTCTATTACCTTCGTAGTCCGACGCGTAGATCAGTGGAAGGCTTTTGAAAGCTTCCTTTGTGAGACCTGCGAGCTGGATTGGGACATTGAGACCCTTTATGAGAAGGACTACTTTTCCGCCCAGATCAAACCCGAGCGCAAATACACCTTTTTGAAATGCTTCAATAGTTGATGCAAGATTGAGCGCTTTTATAGGATCTTCGAGGAGAGACTTCAAAAAATCGTGACTCTGCTTTTCTGCGACCCCTTCGCCCTTGGTACGATCGACACTGAGCATGTTGTCGAGATTTTCACGCATTTCGGTCGCTTCTTTGCTCTTTGGATCGTCGTAGGTGATATCTACAAAATCTTGGATGAACTCACGTCGGCCGGCATAGAGCGCAGCGACACCGGCGGTAATGACAGCCATTTTTCCTGGATTCGTGATGGCATATTTACTGACTCCGAGTGCGGATTTTCCGGCCATTTTTACACCTTTTACGATCACCCCTCGGAGTATCCACATACCATTCATCGCGACCATAGATTCTGCTGGATGTTCGCCGATCCAGTCGAGAGAGGATTCAATGTGTTTTTCGAGAGAGAAGTCTTCGAGGAAGTAGTCGAGGAGGCCCGCCACATCTGAATTTTTCCGCCACTTGGCAAAGAATTTTTTCTTGGCTTCGTCGAAGTCGTGGCTGAGGGCCATCAATAGTTGGCCACCAAAACTGGCTTTTCCTTCGCGAACGATGAAGAGGTAGGCGGCGGCGTTGACGAGGAGAGCTTTTTTCCCGGCCCATTTGTAGATCATGAGGGCAGCCCCACCGGCGACGGCAAACTCAGCCCAGGTCTTCGGATCGGCCTCAGAAATGCCGAGATCTTTTGCCATTTCTGAGAGATTGAGTTTCTTCATCCACTCCGGCATCGCGATGTGATGCTCTTCAAAATATTTTTCCATTCGGGCTTTGACTTCCCCAAAATGACACTTTTCATCAAGCCACTCATATCCTTTTTCAATCTCCTCTTTCACACCTGCGAGTTTTTCTTGAACTTTTTCGAGCGGGGGAAGACCGAGAACTGGAGCGGCGGCTTCCCAGGCTTCTTTGCCCATGGAGATCACGCCATCTTTTTGTTTCTTGAGGAGGAGAAGGCCGATACCTTTCACACCGCCTTTTTTCCAGGCTTCCAGAATTTCAGTGAGAGGAATTTTTCCGTTGATGGCTTCGTGAAGCATTGTGACGACGCCGGCTGCGAGTGTGCCACCGAGGGCAAGTTTGAGAATGCTCAGCACGGTCGAATCTTTGGCTTCTTCAAGCCCTTCTTTGAGCTTTTCTCCAAGTCCAAAAAGGCTCTTGAATCCCGAGCCGATCAGCTCACCAAGTTTTTTCAGACCCTTATAAGCGAGGTATCCGACACCCGCGACACCTCCAAGAATGGCGATTTTTTTCAAAAGATTGCCTTGTTCAAACTCTTTGAGGAGATGCTTTCCGCCTTCTTTTACGAACGTTGCGACTTTTTCTGGAATCGATTCGGCTTTATCTTTGAGCTTCTCGTACTGCTCCCGAGTTTCCGCTGCAAAGTTTTTTGGCTTTTCTGCGAGGTCGCCTGGTTTTTCGATGGAGCTGGTTTTTGCTTTTGATGTTTGAGGTTGGATAGCCATGGTTGAGCGAGATGAGATTTTAGTATTTATTTTTTGAAAAGATCGAGCATCGGTTGAATGTCTTCTTCTGGCATCTCGTCCACGATTTTTCCGAGGATTTCAGCTTTCTGAGGGTCGGTAAAGAGGTTGTCTTTTTGGAGAGCTTCTAGAAGCTCAGCAGTCATTTGTTTGTTTTCCATAGAGAAGTTTTTTAGTATTTCATGTAATTATATCACATTTTAGCTTCGCGAGCAACTCTAAACTAGGTAAAGAGCCAGGAAATGTTGTATAGTTTCAACGTTATTTTTTAGCTTTAAACACTCTTATGGGTAATATTAAAGAACGAACTTTGGTCCTTGTGAAGCCGGATGGCGTCCAGCGTGGCCTTATTGGAAACGTGATTCAGCGTTTTGAGACAAAGGGTCTCAAGGTCGTCGGTATCAAGATGATGTCTCTCGATGAGGCAGTTCTCCGTGAGCACTATGCGCACATTGCGGATAAGCCTTTTTTCCCAGGTGTCAGCAGCTTTATGCGAAGTTCTCCTGTCGTCGCTATCTGTCTCGAGGGTCTCGATGTTGTGAACGCGATCCGAATCCTCTGTGGTATCACCAAGGCTCGAGAAGCTGATGCTGGTACAATCCGTGGCGATCTCGCGATGAGTGTCGCTTGTAATGTGGTTCACGCATCTGACTCTGTCGAGAATGCTCAGGCCGAGGTAAAACGATTCTTCAATCCAGACCAGATCTTTGACTACAATAAGTCTGAGTACATGAATGTGTACGTCGAAGACGAGCGAGCGTAATATTTGTTCGGTTTGAACTTTTTGAACATCTCCTCACATGTTCCACCTCGCCTACCGTAAGAAAAAAATTACTAAAGAAACTCCTCTCGTGATGTTTGAAAAACTGCGAGGGGAGTATAGTTCGTTACTCTATAGTGGCAAAGGGGGGCGCTATTCGTACATTGGTTACGAGCCATTTATGCTGTTTCAGAGCAAGGGTGGCATTCAGGAAATCTCGACAATTTCGTATGATGCGGATGGTGTGACGCGCGATGCGCAGGTGTGCGGTGGTGACGCGCTCGATGTTTTCAAAACGATTTTCGATCAGTTGAAGTGTAAGATGATCGAAAAAGATCTTCCGCCTTTTGTGGGTGGAGCTATGGGCGTGATGAGCTACGATTTTGGCTTAACGCTGCACAATATTCCATATGACACGACGGACGATCTTGAGATTCCAGATATGTACTATGGGTTTTATGATAAGGCGATCGCCTTCGATCACGAAATGAAGGATCTCTATTTTTTTGGTATTGGAGAGACGAAAGAGCAGGCGCAGCAGATCGCGGAGGAGGTGTATCGTGATGGAACGAAGGGTCTCCAGTACGAGCAGGACATTAAAAGAAAGTCTTCCAGTAAACGTTCCAAGGACCTGAACATGTATCTCACCAAACAAGATTTTGTAAAAAAAGTTGTGCAGATAAAAAAACATCTCGTAGAAGGGGATACGTATCAGGTGAATTTTTCGCATCGATTTTCGTATGAGACCACTGAGGATGGCTGGGAAATTTTTAAGCGACTCGCGGAAATTAATCCGTCGCCGTTTAGTTGTTACTTTGAACATCCAGAGTTTGTGATTATTAGTTCTTCTCCGGAAAAGCTCGTGACGGTAGATGGCGGAATCGTTGAGACGAAGCCCATAAAGGGCACTCGTCCTCGTGGAAAAACTCCTGCTGAAGACAAGGCGAATGAGAAAGAGCTCCTCGCTTCAAAGAAAGACGAAGCGGAACTCACGATGATTGTTGACCTCATGCGGAACGATCTTGGCATGGTGTGCGAACCAAAGTCGATCAAGGTTCTCGATCATCGCGCTGTCGAAAAATATTCACACGTGATGCACACGGTGACGACGATTCAGGGGAAACTCAAAAAAGATAAATCGCTTATCGACTTGGTACAAGCCGTTTTTCCAGGTGGAAGCGTGACAGGTGCTCCGAAAAAACGAACTATGGAGATCATTGCAAAACTCGAGGATTATCACCGAGACGTCTACTGTGGCTCTGCTGGATATTTCTCCGTGAGTGGAAGTATGGCGATGAATATTCTCATTCGTACGATTCTCTATCGGTTCGGTGAAGCGATCTTCCACTCGGGTGGAGGTATCGTCATGGATAGCGATCCAGAGGCCGAGTTCGACGAGACGCTGGATAAGGCGCAGGTTTTGCTTGAGGGATTGCTGGGGGACTAATGGCGTTTGAGTATGTTTAAAAAAGACCCTCCATTCCTGAAGAGTCTTTCTTTTTTGTGATGCAATTTACTACTTCTTGCTTGGAAGGATCTTGTACATGCCAGTGCCACATGTGCTGCATGAACCCTTCATAGCCTTTCGGCCAGCTTTGCCCATATCAACTTCTTCAGCGCCTTCTTTCATCATTCGCTTTTCCTTACATTTTACGCAGTAGCCTTCAACCTGAGCAGCCATAGAGAGTGGGATTAGGAGTATTTGGAACTATTTTACTCTCAAATCGAGGTGGCGCCAATGCGGTTTTCTGCTACGATAGTTTCATGATTGTTCTCCTCAACGGCAAGTATATTCCTGAAGAAGAAGCGAAAATCTCGGTGTTTGACCAGGGGTTCCTCTATGGAGATGGGGTGTACGAGACGATGCGCACCTACAAAGGTGTCCTCTGGAAGCCAGATCTTCATATGAAGCGACTGGAGAAGTCGATGCAGGCGGCTGGGATGAAACTTCCGTACGCGTATGCGAGACTCATTGATCAGGTGAAGATGCTTATCAAAAAAAATGGCTGCAAAGAAGCTCGTGTGAGAGTGATGATTACGCGTGGATTGAGCGCGACGAAAGGAGCGCGATTTGCCCCGAATCTCAAAGGGCGTGTGACGGTGTGCATCACGTGTTATGCGCTTCCTCTTTTTACTGGGAAGGTGAAGCTCCCGGAAGTCGCTGCAGCCTTTTTTCCGGTAGAACGTGCGTTTCCAACAGTGAAGACGACGAGTATGTTTCCGCTCGTGATGGCCCGTATGCACGCGCTGCAGCAGGGTTTCTTTGATGTGCTTTTGGTGGA
>JAHFJT010000050.1 GCA_023245695.1 Candidatus Peregrinibacteria bacterium
CGATATTTTGTATCGAGATAGCTTCGAACAGTTCGCAGACAAGATGCGAACCGGATACATCGATATGTGGCTTACCAAGCCAGCAAGTAGCCGTATGCTTATGTTTATGTCGAGCATGCGATTCGACTATCTTACGGCGATCGGAGTAACGATCGCCCTTTTCATCTACGCCTTTCAATCGATGGGAACATCGCCAAATATGGGACTCTTAGCTGCCGGGGTCATACTCAGTCTGCTTGCACATATGATATTTTTCTCAGTGCTTTCGATCCTCGCGACGATGAGCTTCTGGCTCGAAAAAAACGACACACTCAACATGCTCGCCTGGCAGCTCACACAGGTAGGACGCTACCCACGAGCCATTTATACGACCTGGGCCCGCGTTATCTTCACCTATATACTTCCGCTGGGACTCATTGCCAATCTTCCTGCCGAAGTCACGCTCCACCTCGCTGATATAAAAACGATAGCTGCATTTCTCCTCATTACCTTAACGCTGTACATAGCAAGCTTCCTCTTCTGGAAAAAGGGACTCACTCGATACTCATCAGCAGGATAGGCGTCATAGCAACTCATGAACATCTTCAGATCATACATAAAAATTGGCGTACTGGACGCACTTGAGATGCGCTTTCAGCTTCTCTACTGGCTATATGTAAATATGGCTCCGATTCTACTGATGACGTTTCTCTGGTCCCAGGTTTACGCACATAAGCCGATCATCGGTGGATTTTCACTCAATATGATGGTGACCTACTATCTTCTTACGCGGCTTATTAATCGTATTATTTCGACGTACAGCGAAGAACGGATTGCGAAGGACATCAAAGACGGACAGCTCAACCAGCATATTACGCGACCAATGAACTACATCACCTACAAATTCGGTGAGCGTCTCGGAATACGAGCCGTAAACCTCATCATTGTAATCCCGATCTACGTCATACTCGCGATCATTCTCAGGAAATACATGATCATCGAACTCGATGCAATCACGACACTCTACTTGAGCGTGAACTTTTTTTTATCTCTCATCTCGTACTTTTTCCTCGCATGCATCATCGGGATGATGGCTTTTTTCATGCTTGAGACACACGCGCTCAATGGGCTCAAGGATCAGCTTATTAGTATTATATCCGGCTATATGTTTCCACTCAGCTTTCTTCCAGAATCAGTGCAGAGTGTATTCGCCTATCTCCCCTTCTCCTACTACTACAACTTCCCTCTTCAGATCTACTTTCACAAAATCTCTCCATCACAAATTTATCAGGGACTCGGGGTACAGCTCATTTGGATAACAATATTCTACGGAATTACTCTCGCAATCTGGCGATATGGTACCAAAGACTACGAAGGAACCGGCATCTAAATTCTCTCTGTAATACTCCAAAATGACGACATTTATCCGATACATCAAGCTCTACACCCACTTCGTAAAAAACTGCGTCATTCGCGAGCTACTTTTCCGAACCCACTTCGCACTCTCATTTATCTCTCGTCTCATCCTCTTTCTGCTCTTCATTCTTTTCTACCAGGTAATCTATCGCAACATCCTGACGCTAGGCAACTGGAGCTACAACGAAGGGCTTCTCTACCTGAGTGTCTTCTTCCTTATAGACACCATCGGGTTCATGTTTTTTATCAAAAACTTCTCCACTTTCCCGGAGTACATTTCGGAAGGCAAACTCGACGTCATTCTCACAAAACCGGTCGATAGCCAGTTTTTCGTATCCCTGCGGTATTTTTCACTCATATCATTCTTCTCCATTTTTCCACCACTCGTACTCTTCGTCCGACAACTTCTCATCTTGCACATCTCATTTTCACTTTGGAACACCCTCGCATTTCTCATATTTTTTATCGCAGCACTCACGATCTACTACTCACTGTGGTTTCTCAGTAACCTCATCCTCTTCTGGGTCAATCGCATCGACGCGCTTCATGAGTTTTTCGTCACACTCTGGAGATTCATGCAATTTCCGCCAGATATTTTCCAAAACGTCATTCGACTTTTTTTTATCGGGGTCGTACCAATTCTCTTCACCGTCGCCGTTCCTACCCAGGCGCTCGAGAATATTTTCGATAGTAAAGCCATTCTTGGCCTTGCTTTAGCCTCGATTTTTACCTTGTTAATCAGTAGAATAGTATGGAAAATAGGCCTACGTCGTTACCAGAGTACCGGATAACCGAATCAACCATGACACCAAGTATTGAAGTCAAACAGCTCATCAAAAAATACTCTTTCTACAAAAAAGAGCCGGGTCTCATCGGCTCCATCAAAAGCCTCTTTCGTCGAGAAAAACTCTACGTAGAGGCTGTTAAAGGCATCAACTTCAGCATCCAGCCAGGTGAGTTTGTGGGATTTGTCGGACCAAACGGTGCAGGAAAAACCACGACACTGAAGATGCTTTCGGGCATCTTGTATCCTACAGGTGGTGATGTACAGGTACTCGGATACAAGCCATTTGAGCGAAAGGCCGAGTTCCAGAAACGGTTCGCGCTCGTGATGGGTCAGAAAAATCAGCTCTGGTGGGACCTTCCGGCGATGGAAAGCTTTCTTCTGAATAAAGCGATCTACGAAATTCCAGACGAACTCTTCAACAAAAATCTCAAAGAACTTTCTGAGCTTCTCGACATCAAAGATATTCTCGATGTGCAAGTTCGCAAGCTTTCCCTGGGTCAGCGTATGAAATGCGAACTCGTCGCGGCGCTTCTCCACAGCCCAAAAGTTCTCTTTCTCGACGAACCAACCATTGGTCTCGACGTCGTATCACAAAACGCAATCCGAGAATTTCTCAAAACCTACAATAAAGAACAGGGCGCGACGATCATTCTCACCTCCCACTACATGCAGGACATTCGACGACTCTGCGACCGAGTGATTATTATCGATCACGGCGCGCTTCTCTACGACGGCACCTACGACGCACTCCATACACAATACTCTGAGTCAAAAATTCTCGAGTTCACGCTTGTACATAAAGTGGATGTGAAAGAAATCGAGGCCTTCGGAAAAATCTTGGATATAAAAGATCGCACCTACTCGATTCGAATTCCGCGCGAAAAAACCGCAGAGATCACCGGAAAAATCCTAGAGACGTTCAGCGTCGATGACATCGTCATCCACGAACGAGACATCGAAGAGATCATCGAAGAAATTTTTACTGACAGACGAGTGAAACGAGTCTAGTTCCCGAACCCATCCCCCTTATGTTTCAAATTCTCAACAAACAACCAGACTCCGGCGCACGAACCGGTATACTCACAACTCCACACGGCACAATCAAAACGCCTGTCTTTATGCCTGTGGGAACCAACGGCACGGTGAAAGGCGTGAAGCCCGAGGAGCTCGTAGAAATGGGTGCAGAGATTATTCTCGGAAACACCTATCACCTCCATCTTCGACCTGGTGAACAACTCATCAAAGAAAAAGGCGGACTTCAAAAATGGACAAACTGGAAACGCCCAATGCTTACCGACTCCGGAGGATTTCAGGTCTTCTCACTTGGCGCAGAAAAAGACTTCACGCCGTCCGAGGTAGGCAAAAAAATTGGTGTAAAAATTACCGAAGAAGGTGTTGAGTTCCGCTCGCACCACGATGGAAGCAAACACTTCCTATCCCCGAAACTCGCGATGCAGATTCAGGCCGATCTCGGAGCGGACATTATCATGGCATTCGACGAGTGCGCGCCAGGAACCTCCGACAAAACCTATGCACGACAGGCCATGGATCGCACGCACGCCTGGGCCATCGAGTGCAAACTCGCGCACGAAAAGATTCAAAAAGAACGGCCAGCGGACGCTCAGCAGATGCTCTTCCCGATCGCTCAAGGAGTCGTGTACGACAATCTCCGCATCGAGTCTGCGAAGTTCATGGGCGAGCTCGATCTTCCGGGTGTCGCCATTGGTGGACTCTCCGTCGGAGAATCCAAAGAGCAGATGTACCACACGCTGGATATTCTCCAGCCCCACCTTCCCGAGAACAAACCACACTACCTCATGGGAGTCGGCACGCCTGAAGATATTCTCGAAGCCGTCGATCGCGGCATCGACATGTTCGACTGCGTACTTCCAACCCGTCTCGCGCGCCATGGCACCTTTTGGACACACGAAGGTCGCTTCCACATCAAGCAATCAGGATTCAAAACTTCGTCGCTGCCACTCGATACCACCTGCACGTGCTACACCTGCCGCAACTACAGCATGAGCTACCTCCGACACATTTTCACGGAAGGCGAAATTCTCGGCATGTCTCTCCTCTCTATTCACAATCTTCATTTCTTGCTAGACTTAACCGGGAAGATACGAGCACACATCAACACCGGAACCTTCACCACATTCAAAAACGACTTCCTCCGGAACTTCAAAATTCCCAACGGAAAAAATCATAACCCAGACGCATGATCGCCTATCTCAACGGAACCCTTCAGAAAAAACTCGAGAAAAAAATCATCCTCAACGTGAACAACGTGGGCTACCTCGTGACCGTTCCTTCAACCATGCTTTTCACCCTGGAAGAAGGCCAAAGTCTCGAACTTTACATTCACACGAGCGTTCGCGAAGACGATATTAGTCTCTATGGCTTACCATCTGCTGACTCTATCAAGTTCTTCTACCAACTCATCTCCGTCCAAGGCATTGGCCCAAAAATGGCGACAGACATGATGTCTCTCCCCTCCGACAACATCAAAAATGCCATCATCACCGGCGACACCGGAACCCTCACCAGCATCCCAGGTGTTGGCAAAAAAATCGCTGAACGTCTCGTCACCGAGCTCAAAGATAAGATCGAAATGATCAGTACGGGCAGCTTCCCTCAGCACGCAAAAGGCTCGCTCAAACGTGAAAATGAAGAAGCGATTGATGCGCTTATTTCTCTAGGATATCAGCGCCATGAGATCGTCCGTCGCTTGAAAGAAATGCCAGAAAAAATCCAGAAGCCAGAAGATATTGTTCGATATTTTTTACAGAGCGCATAAACCACCACCATGCACCGCATCAAAAAACTCACCCCCCTTTTCAAGCAGGAAAAAGTCGACGCGATCCTGATCGAGAATCTGTACAATATTCGCTATCTCACTGACTTCACCGGAACAACGGCGTTTGTCATCATCACGCCAAAAAAGAACTTTTTTTTCACGGACTTCCGATACAAAGGCTACGTCGAAGAAAATCTTCCACCACACTTTGCCTACGTCGATACCTCCGTGTTGAGAGGAACGGGATTCGCCGATTTTCTCAAAGATCAGAAGATTAAGAAGCTCGGATTTGAAACAGAATATGTCAAAGTAAACCAGTATATTCACTGGAGCAAGAAGCTCAAAAACGTCTCACTCAAGCCAATAAGCGGAATCGACTCAACACTCCGTATAGCAAAGTCTGAAGAAGAAATTGCCGGTATCGCAACTGCACAACGCTTCGCGGAAGACGCGCTGAAACGTATCGTAAAAAATCTCAAACCAGGAAAAACAGAGCGACAGATTTCGGATGAGATCGAACTCGCCGCATTTAATTACTCAAAAGAAAACGAGACACGAATTTCATTCAAACCGATTATTGGATTCGGTCCAAACAGCGCGATCCCCCATCACCAGAATACAAACAAGAAATTTAAAAAAGGCGATGTTGTTCTTATCGACATGGGCTTCATGCACGCCGGCTACTGCTCAGACATGACCCGAACCTTCTTCACCAAAACACCATCAGACTTCGAGGCGACCATTTACAACAAAGTACTCGAAGCCCAGGAGGCCGCTATCAAGCATATGAAAATCGGCAGCACCGGCGGTGATTGCGACAAGATCGGACGAGACATCATTACGCAAGCAGGCTACGCAGGGCACTTCGGTCACTCGCTCGGCCATGGCATTGGACTTGAAGTTCACGAGGCTCCTGGCGTCGGACCGGGATCCAAAGACAAACTCGTCGAAAATTGCGTCATCACTTCTGAGCCTGGCATCTACCTCGCAGGACAATTCGGCGTCCGCATCGAAGACATGATCCACGTCACGAAAAAAGGGCCAGTCAATCTCGCGAAGTATCCAAAGAAGCTTCAGGACATTATAGCGAAGTAGAGAAAAAGATAACGGCAAAGCAAGTGTTGACAATAGATAGAATTATCCGTAAGGTATGTGACCAATAAGCCACTTTATGGACGGATCTCGATCTCTCACGCAGCCTGAAGCAGGAACGATACAGGACACTCCGGTGCTACATAGCCTCATCGCAGGTCACCATCGACAAGTAGAGATGTTTAGCAAACATACCGAGACCATGGAAAGAAACGGCTTCCAGGTACAGGAATTCCGGTTTGGAGCAGAAGAAAAACAAGCACTTCCTCGCAGAGCTCTGGATGTGCTCTTTATCCACGAAGGAAGATACGACCAACAGGCAAGCTTCAAAGAAATCGTCAGGATTATTTCACAGAACTTTCGGGCAAAAATGATCGTACTAATCACAGACCTTCCAATGCACGATCAGTTGATAGGTATGCCAATACTTCCAACCAAGATCGACTCGGAAACGCTCAAAAAAGAGCTTCAGCTTATCCGAAGGAAGCTTTGCGATTGGAACAGAAAAAGTACCGATCAAACCTTGTCGCAGCCACCTGAAGCTGCTACAGTAGCGGCGCATGGCAAAAACAGCAGTCATTCTATTCCCGGGGAGCAATTGCGAGCTCGAAGCACTCAGGGCGTGCAGGCGGGTCGGCATGGACGCCCATCTCGTACGCTGGAACGAACCCGATCCTAAACTCGATCAGTACGATGGATTTATTCTTCCGGGCGGATTTTCCTATGAAGATCGTGGACGAAGCGGTATCATCGCATCCAAAGATCCTATTTTTGCGCAAATTCTCGCCGAGGCTCACAAGGGAAAACCGCTCATTGGTATTTGTAATGGCGCACAGATGCTCGTAGAGCTTGGCGTGATTCCAGGCGTCACCGTTCGAAAGCTCGA
>JAHFJT010000051.1 GCA_023245695.1 Candidatus Peregrinibacteria bacterium
GGACTGAAAGACATCCTGAAAGTTCTGCATCTGCTGCTGACCAGTAGCTTGCTGATGCGTATCAAATCCACCACGCTGCAACGAAACACCTGCGAGATGTCCCTGCTTGAAGAGCGTAAGTGCGATCGAGGCGGCTGCAAGGAGACCATTATTCTTACCATTTCCAGCACCCTTAATCGTGTCCAAAAATGTAATAATATCATCATTTGCACCCTGGGCCTGAAGCCGAGCTGAAGCCACCTGCTCCAAGTCTGGAAGAGAAAGCCCATCAAGGGCACCATTCATCTGTGTGAATCGATCCTGAGTCAGGGCTTGGGAGGTTTGAATAGGAAAAATAGTATCTTTAAGATCTTTGCTATTTGGATTCGCCAAGTTCGGATACGCAAGTTTTGCAAAATTTGCGACGTTTCCAACAGCAGTAGATCCCACCTGGACACCGCCATCTCGAACCATACCATTATCATGGAGGTACGCGAGGGCATCATTCGGTCGGAATGCTTTCGCACGTAACACCGGTGTCGAAGGCATCATAACATCTCGATCTCCGGTCAGCGCTGCTCGTTTTCCTGGCTCATGATTGGACGTACCCATATCAGTACGGATCACAATCGTCTTATCGCCACGCTTCTTCAAAAGAGGAACCTGGACACCACTCGCATCAGGAACATAAAGGTATCCAGTAGGCGCAGCTGGCATATTGACTGGAGGCATCTTGATAGGACCAGCGGTGTGATCATCTGTCGTGACACCGATATATCCAAGTCCAAATCGAGCACCATCAGAACCACCTTCAAGCAAAATTTCAATTTCAAGGACCTTTGAAGCCTCATCAAGGGTCAGCGCAAATCGCTGAACACCAAACTCACTATTCTGACTCTCCGTCTCTTCTCCGGCCATCTTTACACACGACACCGCGCCCGTCGCAAAGAGAGCGGCCATGCCAAGCTGTTTCATAAAACCACGACGACTGATCTGCTGCGCTGCAATAATATCCGGACTCTGCGGAAGCGCACGAACCTGCTGTGCCTCACGAGGCGTCGGCACAAGTTCGGAACGATCCGAGCGATGATCTGAGGAAAGAATTCGAACCATAAAATAAGGGGTAGGAAGCCAAATGAACTTCTAGGAAGAGAATATAAACATATTCTATGAGAAAAACAAGCCCTTAAAGCGCATTTCGTCTATAGAACACCCGCTTCGCCAGCTCAATCACGAACAGGTAAGCGATGACGATACCCGCAAGTGAAGCTAAAACCACCCCTGGAAGGGGCACAAAACCAAAGAAGGCGCCGACCGGCGTGAAAGGAACAATCCAGCCCACCATGACCACCAAAAGGGTAGTAAGAAAGAGGTAAAGGCTTGGAGAACTCTGAATAAAGGGAATTTTTCGGGTACGGATCATATAAATCACCATCGTCTGGGTAGCGAGTGACTCCAGGAACCAGCCGGTCTGGAAGCCACCAGGTGTAGACGCAAACACCTTATAGAGGAGGAAAAATGTCGCAAAATCGAAAATCGAGCTGATCGGCCCAAAAATATACATAAAGTTTCGGATGAACTTCATGTTCCAGCGCTTGGGCTGAGAGATGAACTCCTGATCCACACTATCGGACGGAATCGTGATCTGTGAAAAGTCGTACAGGAAGTTATTGAAGAGGATCTGGATCGGAAGCATCGGCAAATACGGTAAAAAGAGCACCGCCCCCAACACACTAAACATATTTCCAAAGTTCGAGCTCACTCCCATCATGATGTACTTCATCGTATTTCCAAACGTCTTTCGTCCCTCCAGCACACCATTGAGCAGCTCTCGCAAACTCTTGTGCGTCAGAATAATCTCGGCCGACTCCTTCGCGATGTCCACCGCATTCTCCACGGAGATCCCCACGTCTGCCGTCTTCAGCGACGGGGCATCATTGATACCATCACCCATATATCCAACCACGTGCCCATTCGCTTTCAGTGCGAGAATCACACGATTTTTCTGATCCGGAGAAAATCTCGCAAAAATCGTCGTGTGCTCTACCGCTACACGCAAAGCATCATCGGTCATGGCATCGATATCATACCCAAGCATGATCCCCTTCAAAGGCAGCGCAACATCCTTACAAATCTTCTCGGTCACGAGCTCGCTATCACCCGTAATCACCTTTACCTCGATGCCCATTTTTTCAAGATCAGCGATCACTTCTTTCACACCCTCCTTTGCAGGATCCAGAAATGCGACAAATCCAATCAACTCAAGATTCACCTCGTCATCTTTCGTGTAAGCTCCGCTGCGCTTCTCGATCTGACGAACCGCTACCGCAAGCACACGATAGCCCTCCCGACTGAAGTCGTCGTACTGTTTCAAAATCGTCGCATGCGCATCCGCATCGAGCTCCACGAGCTCTCCATTTTTTTCATAATACTTCGACGATCGCAATACATCCTCAGGAGCACCTTTGGTAATCATCACACGCACACCTTCCTTTTCCGCGACGATACTCATCTTTCTCCGGACAAAATCGAACGGAATCTCATCCACTTTTTCGTATCCATGATTCTGCATTTTTTTGTACTGCAAGACAGCATCATCCATTGGATTGCGAATTCCGGTCTGGTACTCGCTATTCAAATAAGCATGCAGCAGCACGCCTTCTGAGTCAGCCCCAAAGACATCCGTGTATCGCACGAGCTGGATTTTATCTTGCGTGAGCGTTCCGGTTTTATCTGTACAGAGCACATTCATACTGCCAAAATTCGGGATCGCGGTGAGCTTTTTTACGATAACCCCATGCTCCGCCATCTTCACCGATCCCCGACCCATCGTCACCGACATGATCATCGGGAGCAGCTCCGGAGTCAGACCTACGGCCACCGCCACCGCAAAGGTAAAAGCCTCGAACACATTGTGTTTTACGAGCGCATTGAAGAAGAAAATAAAGACCACAAAAAACATCGTAATCCGCATAATCATCATACTAAATGTCTTGATGCCCTGCGTGAACTCACTATCCATTGTCGGCCCCGCGAGCGTCTTCGCGATCTTTCCAAACTCCGTGCTCACACCCGTTTTTACCACAACAGCATGCGCCGAACCGGTCACCACGCTCGTCCCAAAAAACACAATATTCGTGAGATCACCGAGTGATAGTTTTTCATCCTTCAGTGACATACCCACCTTCTCCGCCGGAAACGACTCCCCCGTCAGCGATGACTGATTCACAAAAAAATCGTGCGCCGTGATAATGCGCGCATCCGCCGGAATCAAGTTCCCAGAAGACACCACGATAATATCTCCAGGAACAAGTTCAGGGACGAAAATCGCACACTCTTTCCCATCGCGTATTACCGTCGCCCGCGTCGAAACTTTATCTTTGAGCCGCTCCGCAGCTCGGTTCGCCTGGTACTCCTGAAAAAAATTTAGCACCGTACTGAAGAGCACGATCACAATAATCAATCCGGCATTAATCACCTCTCCGAGCGCAAACGACACGCCCGCCGCAAACAACAAAATCAAGACGAGCGGATCTTTGAAGTTCGAGAGAAAATTGAGCAAGAGAAAACTTCGCTTCTCTTCGGAAAGCACATTCGAGCCATACACCCGAAGTCGTGTACGCGCTTCAGCAGCAGATAATCCCTGCTCGCTCGAAGCCACCTGCTGCAGCACGCTCATCGTTTCGAGACGAGCATACAGACTCAGAGGTGCTGAAATATCAAACCGAGAAGCCATAAAACGTGAGGATGAAATCACCCAACATTCTAAAGCTAAAGCGGCAATGACGCAATATATCTGATCGCGCGCGTCAATGAACAGTATTGGGCAGAGTGGGAAAAAAGGGCTATAGTTCTTTCTTACATCAGTAACCAAATACTATATGGCAACACATAGCAATCAATCACAAGGACAACAGGGACAGAGCTCAAATTCAGGATCATCTTCCTCCGGTTCAAGTAACCGTGGATTCGCTGCAATGGATCAGAATCGAGCCCGTGAGATTCAAAGCGCTGGCGGAAGAGCCGTGAGTCAGAATCGTGAACACATGGCCGCAATCGGCCGAATCGGAGGTGAGCACTCGCACGGTGGCGACAACAACCGATAAATACTTCTTTAATCTTTATACTATGGCTACTTCTAATCAGAACAAGGGTAAGAGCCGACGTGGATTCGCTGCAATGAGTCCAGAAAAACGACGACAAATCGCTGCCAAAGGCGGACGAGCTCGAGGACGAGCACACAGTCGATAGGCGTTACTAGAAAGGGGCAATCACATGATTGCCCCTTTCTATATCTCAAAACTTCTGCTGCTCAAAACGCGACGGCTGGTAGTCACGCGACCGTGCAAGCATGCTCCCACCGAGATGGATCGTGCCCTTACCCATCTTGTCGGTGATGGTATCGATCGTCGCGAAGATACGCTGATTTTTCTCGAGCGCAGCAGGAGTATCAAAGAGGGAGAGTTGAGCGCCTGAGGCCTCGGAAAAAAGGCCGTGGAGCGCGACGCCAGTCGCGCGATACAA
Organism: Candidatus Peregrinibacteria bacterium; assembly: GCA_023245695.1. Taxonomy (GTDB): domain Bacteria; phylum Patescibacteriota; class Gracilibacteria; order UBA1369; family UBA12463; genus CALREA01. The sequence continues at coordinate 4,504 of JAHFJT010000051.1, forward strand.
AACGCCCGTAGAAAAAAGCTGCTGAAAAAGCTTCCCAACTTCCGGCATCATATCGGTAGGAAACGCACTCGCTCGCCGAAGTTTCATGTTCAGCGCAACCACCTGAAATTTTTGCGTCTTCAGCTGAACACTCACCTCCATGGTCACGAGCGCATACCGCCGCGCCTTCTCGCAGGCTCGCTCAAGATTCCGCACCACCTGTGCATACACAAACGCACGATCAGACGATGGCGGCGTAAAAGTATGTGTCTTACTGATCGACGCATACGACGTTTTCGGCACATCCACCACCGGATGCACCGAGTGCCCTCGCAGCTCCATCCAGAGTTCATGCTGTGGCTTTGCAAAAAACTCTTTCACAAAACCCTCAGGTTTCTGCGCAAAATCAAGCGCCGTACGAATTCCATGTGCCTGCATATACGCCGCCGTTCGCCCACCTACTCCCCAAATTTTTTCCACCGGTACCTGTGCTAGATACGTCTCAATATCTCGCCCCGGAATAAACACCAATCCAGACGGTTTCCGAAACTTCGACGCCACTTTTGCCAGCACTTTACTCACACTTACACCCACCGAAACTCCAATCCTCAACTCACCCTCAATCGCCTCTTTTATTCGCCGTCCTATCTCCTCATATCCACATCGATACACCCTCCGGAATCCCGTAATGTCCGCAAACGCCTCATCGATCGAGTACTCCTCCACCACCGGCGTAAATCTTCGCATAATCGCAAACATCTTCTGCGCAAACACGTTGTACACCTCGTAATCCGACTGCACAAAAACCAGTCCAGGGCACATTTTTTTCGCATCCCACGGCGTCACTCCCCGCGCCACTCCAAACTTCTTCGCCTCATAGCTCGCCGAAGAAATAATTCCCCGTTCACTCCCCGTCGCCACCGGTCTCCCCTTCAGCTCAGGATGGATCACCTGCTCGCACGACGCAAAAAACGCATCACCATCCACATGCACAATCGCCCTCGGCCACGAATGAATCATAAATTCCATACAAATACATTAAAATCACCTCTCAAACGTCACTCACAGCCATCATCTTCGCGCGCCACACCACGTTCTACCCCGGCCTTCGGAACTTCTGGACTTTCTGATCAACGGCATATTTCTTTTCGCTCGGGTCAGCCTCTTCTCGTACCGCCCACTTGTTCGGCGCTTCATCCTCATACGCAATCAATCCGAGATGGACGAGTCGTTCATGGGCAACGCACAGCGCCACCAAACGTGCCGGATCATGCACCTCCTCAAGTGCAAATCGCTGCGTATGGTGCAAAATGGCATATGCTCTCGTACATTTCGGAAATTCACACAGACCACCCGATCGCTTGATCACAAATTTTTCTATCTCGGCAGGGATATGTCTCGAAGTTGCTTCGACTGCTTCGGGCTGCTCATGCTCAAGCACAGCATCTCTTGCCTCAAGTAACTTCCGCATCACTACATTCCAGTCACCACCACTCGCCACACAGAGTTTTTCGAGTTGTGCGGCCAGCGATGGATCGAGAGTCATCGTTAATTCCTTCCTAGGAAGAAGCTGAGTAGCTTCAGAATTTATTTCACACTTTTTTTCTTGATCTCGGACTTCGTGCACATAAACCTCCAAAGTATTTTTACTCATGGTCTCAACTTTTCCTGCCCAGAATGCTGCGGTATCAGGAGTGGCAATAGTAGCAACTGGCTTGACCGCATTTATTCCACGCTCTTCAGCCACAAGTATAAGTTCAGGCTTGTCTTGAATCCTTTTCAGGACGCGCAGTGCTTCATCGACACATGATCGACTCATCCCCGCCAACTTTCCCGCGTACTCATAGACACTTCCGAAGCCCTTTTTCTCCCACACCCGCTCACGCTCGATCTCTGGTAAAAGCATCACACACTTGCGCATCCATTCTCGGGCATTGCGACCATAATTCACAAACCGCACATGCAGCTCCTGGACACGCCCCTCGATCCTTTTACTCATAGAAAACTCGTTAGAGAATATAGAAAATTATAGCTACCATAAGCCATAAAATCTACACAGAGCGGCAAGTTTCCAGTGACAAAACTAGCAGCAGTATTATAGGTGAGTAAACACTCACCTTTTGAACAAAAGACGCACGTGTGTTCAACGCGTCACAAAAACCCGCCAATCAAAAAAGCTCACCAAGTGAGGGGTAAGCTTTTTGTTTGCTCCGGCAATGTCGTCTCTGCCTAATACTAACACCCCGCAATGGCAAGGTGGGGGATCGCATGAGTTCACCACGGTGATC
>JAHFJT010000052.1 GCA_023245695.1 Candidatus Peregrinibacteria bacterium
CACCGGAGACCCATGTCTGGTGCTCCTGAATTTTATTTGGAAGCACTCTTTCGTAGAGATCTTCACCAAATCCTGAACACGTAGTTTCTCTTCTTTTTAGGCTTGCCGGGAGCAGAAAGCGGTGCTCTCTACTGCATTACCTGCAAACATGGATATAGTAGCGGTGTCTACCCCAAGAATACAAGGATCAAGGGGCCAAGAGATATCAAAAGAGCCCCATTCGGGGCTCTAAAAGAGAAAACTACACGAGAACGGAACGCTGACCGACATTGCCATCCGCATTGTACGGACGCCAGCCGCGGACGCAGACCTCGCGAGAGTCGGGAATCCAGTAGAGGCTCAAGACGTAACCGTCCGGTAATACTTCAAGAGGATACTGGGTGATTTTTTGTCTATCTGGCATATGTGCGTCGAGTGGAGCGGCGCTCATAAGTGGTTTTTTCAAGCCTTTTTTGAGCTCATTGTGATAGTCATCGTTTTCCATTTCTCGTGGATCATTTTTCGTGATTGCTTTGATACCCCGATCGAGCTGTGTACGGAAACGGAGAAGGTCGGTGCCGAGAGTTGCATATTTTGTACCATTGCTTAGGGCAGCCTGTGCTGATTCGGTGGCAGAGATGTTTGTTTCCCCTACCTCATTTGCATCGAGAGCTGCAATGAGTCTTGGTGTACCTGGCTTCCAAGGTAGAGGTTTTTCGTATGCGGCCTTGAAGGCAGCGAGGTGTGTCTCGTATGGAGTTTGGCGATTAAGCTTTTCGAGGTTTGGAATCTGAGATGGATCAATTGTGCGAGTCTGTCCAAGATTCTTGTATCCGTAGCTATCATTCCAGAACGGAATGCCTGCCTGTTCGATAAGAATATGGAAGAGTTCTTGGTCATTGAGAAGACCTGAGTCGAAGAGAGGGAGCTGGAGTCTTCCCTGCTTGAGCTGCTCGGCGAACTGTGCGAGACCTGTTTCGCTCATGGTGGCTTGATCGAAGAGGGCGCCGTAGGCGCCAGCGTCTTTGATAAGGCCTTTCTTTTGAAGTGCCTGGACAATGCCCCACTGCGTGTGATCTTGGACCGCTTGTTCGCGAGCTTTTTCGAGGTCAAAATTTGCCTGTTCTTTGAGTAGCTTTGCGGCGTCCGCAAATCCGACGAGAGGAGTTGCGAACTCTTTTGCCTGCGTAGCGGTGGCTGATGCTATAGGTGTGATTTTGCGCATGGATTCCTGAGCTGCGGCAATGAGCGCCTCAGGGCTGATACCGGCCACTAGAGCCTGCTGTACGATGTCATGGGCCGTTGGCTGAATGTTTGGGTTGGACATAGCTATGAGAATAAAACTAAGATTGGATCTTACAACTATTTTCTTTTTCTGTCAAATTTAGCTTTATAATGAGGTGTTTTTCCATATTCCGAGCACTCTTTCTATGAGGGTTTTTGTCTGTACATTCTGAATTCGCAACTGATGGGATAGTCCTTTGAGATATCCAAATTCATAGTTCACTTTTTCTTTATATATATTAAAGGTAGCAAAGCTATTGGAACGATACGCCCAAGTGCCATTTTCCTTTTGAAATAAAAACCAGCCACCCAAGTCGAGTTCATGTGAAGTTGCTTGTATAATTGATCAAGAGGAAGATCTCTATCTGGCATAAAACCTTCATCCAAGATATCCAGACCATGATGAATTTCGATTGGGTAGTCGCGGATCACATCTGTATCCAATCCTGGAATTTTTACTCTTTCATCGTCTAAAACCGCTGGCGCCAAGGCCCATTGACCATCCCTATCGACCTTTGCGATCACCCTTTCCAGCTCAAGCACGAGCCCTCTATCATAACGAACCACCCTTTGAATACTGGCGAGAATCTCGTCTATTTTTCCAAGATCGGGCAAACCGGTGGTGGAAAAACTATTAAACTTTTCCTGGTCTCCAAATCCTGTGGTGTGGACCGCATAGAGCTGAGGAAGCGACTGGCGCTGTGATCCAGGAAGGTACTTCAATACCTCATGTATTCTACTTCTGAGTCCCGTTGCCTCAAGGGCGTTGATGAGACTACCCTTATCACTCGCCCCATCAGCATGAAGATGTACTGACCCTAATTCACTCAATGAGTGTCTCGTATTTTTCATGTCTGCATGATGCCTTTCTTTGCCTAAACTTACAAAAATTTACTTCATATTACTCAAGATACTCTCAATTTTAAGCTGAATTTTGTGTCGAAAAAATGGACAATATTCTGTATCATGCCTCCATGACGGAACAGATTCTCATTGAAAACGGTTTGAGTGAAAAAGAGGCAAAAGTATACCTCTCTGTGCTCGCGGGTGGAGAATTGACTTTTTCACACATTGCCCTGAAGACCCATATCAAACGAACGACGATCTACCACATCGTGGATATGATGAAGACCAAAGGGCTTCTCTCTCTGATAAAACGAGGAGGAGTTCAATATGTGTCCGCACTCTCTCCGCGCATTCTCATCGAGCGCTTCAAGGATGCGTCTCTTCATGCTGAGCACATGCTCCCAGATCTTCTTGATCTTGCGTATGCGTCCCCACTCAAACCACGTCTGCAGTTTTTTGAGGGCATGAGCGGCATCAAGGAAATTTTGAGCAAGTTTGCGCACTCCAAGCACCCCTCTATGGGATTCACGAATTATGAAAAAATGCCAAAGGAACTCTTCCAATATATACGTCAAAAAATCATCCCTCTTCGCAAGAAAAATAGGCATCATGCTCGGCTTATTGCGCCCAATACCGACTTCAATCGCAGCATCCAAAAGCAAGATAGTCGCTCGATGACCGAACACCGAATGGCGCCATTCACGACGTCGAATAATCGTATCGAGCTTTTACTCTTTGGTGAAAGCAACATTGCCTTTCTCTCATTTGCAAAGGATGAAATGTTCGGCGTTATTGTGGATTCTAAGGCTATTTACAGCATGCTTGAAAATATTTTTCTTTTGGTATGGAGCTCTAGTCGATCATCAAGCCCTTCTTAATATTTTTTTAGAAAAAGTTAAGAAATTATTCAGGTTTTATTCAACGATCTGTAATACTGAACTGTTATCATGAGGTATACTCTTTACTTGCGCCTCTATGTTTAAACGATTTTTGGAATGGTTTGATATCAAAAAATCTCTCCATGCAAAAGCTGTAGCTCCTCCTTACGTGAATGAAGGTGATATTTGGTGGGCCAGCATTGGAGAAAACATTGGGTATGAAATTAACGGCAAGAGTAAGCTATTTTCTAGACCAATACTCATTTTCAAAAAACTTTCTCGCTCCATCTTTTTTGTAATTCCACTTACAAGCCAAATAAAACAAGGAACATGGTTTGTAGCCTATAGACAATCTTCAATTATCAGTGTTGCATGCCTACATCAAGCCAGATCTATAGATTATCGGAGGCTCTCGACAAAACTAGGGCGGCTAGATGACACCGACTTTCATAGAATCAAAGTTCGATTTCTTGAGCTTTATGCATAGCCCATTTAAAAATTTTCCCTACCTCCTTTCGAAGGCAGGGCCGCGAGATAATCTCGAAAAGTACTTATATTATACCTCTTATTTCATGCCAGTTCAATAAAAAAGTTCCCCACTCTCTTGCGAAAGTGGGGTCGTGGGAAATCCCAAAAGTAGCTATAGTATACTTTTTATCCCATGGAAGTTCAATAAAAAATCTAAGCCACATACATCACCTCCGTCTCCACCTGTTCCGCAAACTTCCCTACTGGCGCTGAGGCGTCACCTTGCTCGAGCATTTTTACGATCTCGTGTTTTTCCGAACCCTTCATCAGGAGGAGGGCCTTGCCACAGCTCGTCAGAGCTTCCATAGTGACCGTGAGACGGTCACGGATGTCGAAGACGTCTGTTTGTGTTTGGGCGGTGAGAAAACCTTTGCGGAGGGCACTCTGTGAGTCTGGGAAGATGCCGGCGATGTGGCCGTCGTGACCGGCGCCGAGAATGAGCAAATCAAAGAGAGGCTCATGCGTATGTTTGAGCTGGAAGAGTTTTTGCTCAAAGGCAAGAGTAGACTCGAGGTGGCCGAGTGTCGTGTCGAAGTGAAGGAAGTTTTTTGCGTGCCCAAGTTCACTGCGAATCATGCCGGCGTTGCTCGTCTTATCGGTGATCGGCACGTAGCGCTCGTCGATACCGATCAGGATAATTTTTTCCCAATCAAGGTGCTCGTTATTGAGCATCTGGTAGAGCTTTTTTGGCGTTGATCCGCCAGAAAGTCCGATACGACACGTCTCCTGTGTTGCGAGTGTTTCGTGAATACGGTCGACGACCCAACGAAAGGCGCGTTCGTAGAATTCGGTTTCGGTTTCGATGTGCTGGATATTTTTTATCATAGTTTCAAGTGGTGTCTGCTTCGCAAACGATTTATTTCTGTCCGGCCTCATCGCCGGACTTGCGCTCCGCTCGCTTCGCCTCGCTACTCGCTGTTATGCCACGTATGTCCGAACTTTTCGAGCAGCTGATCTGAGGCCTTTGGACCGAGAGAACCTGGCTCATAGAGATGAAGTGACGGCTTTTCAGCGCTGAAATATTCGGTAATCTTATCGACAACTTTCCATGCGGCATAGATTTCCGGGAACTCGAGAAAAAGCATCTTATCACCCTCAATGACGTCGAGCAGGAGTCGGCTATGTTCGTCGAGACAGTCGCCACTACAGTAGATCGGTCGTCCAGTATTAAGTGGGATAAAATCTACCTCCGAACCGCCCATTTTCGTGAGCAAGTGGAACTCAATCTTCTCGGCTGGCTGGAGCTGAATCACGAGCTTATTGGGCTTAAGTTTCGCGTTATTCTTCTGAAGAGGCTGCGGCTTAAACTCAATCACGACACTCGTCAGCTGTGTCTTGAGCTTCTTTCCAGTGCGCAGATAGATCGGCACATTGTGCCAGTTCAGATCATCGATAAAAAGTCGAAGGGCGACGAATGTTTCTGTTTGAGATTTTGGCGTCACACCATCTTCTTTGACGTATCCCTTGTACTGTCCGCGTACGATAGAATCCTTCTTGTCCTTGAGCAAGAGCGACTCGATCAAGTTACGCTTGGCGCGATGAACACTTTCGCAGGTAATTTTTTCTGGAAGGTCCATCGTAAGAAATGCCAGAATCTGGAGGAGATGCGACTGCACCATGTCTCGGACCGAACCAACGTGATCAAAGTAATTTGCACGGCCTTCCGTTCCGAGCTTCTCCAGGCCATGTATTTGAATATTACTAATGTACTCGCCCCGTATCAGCGAGGTGAGAATTGGATTTGCGTAACGGAGTGATAGCAAGTTGAAGACTGGCTCCTTTCCGAGGTAGTGATCAAGCAAGAAGAACTGCTGCTCCTCAAAATGCTCCGTAAGCGTCGCCTCGAGCGCCTTGGCAGACTCATAATTATAGCCGAATGGCTTTTCGACAATGAGCCGCATCTTACACAACTTAGTATCTAATTTTGCCTTTCCTAAGCATGTAATCACGGCATCAAATACTGATGGAGGCGTGGATAGATACGAGAGCCTGACTCGTTTTTCTTTTCCTTTCTCAATCTTTTCGAGATGCCTCTTGAGTCCTTGATAGTCTATTTCGCTATCGTACTGGCCTGCGAAGTAGCTTACATTTTTGAGAACGCTCGCGAGGATTTTTTCATCGGTCATGTCTTTGAACTTTGCACGTACAGCGTCGGCGAACTCTTTTTTGAAGTCCTCCTGTGCCATAGCTGTCCGCGCAAACCCTACAATCTTGAAATCTTTTGGTGTGCGCTTTTCAAGATGGAGCTGATAAAGCGACGGGAAAAGTTTGAGTTTTGCGAGTGAGCCTGAGGCTCCGAATATAATCAGCGTGAAGTCATGCTCCGCTTTCTGAAACGGAATTCCGGCCTTGTAATCACTCTTGGTGCGAATGTATGTATGAGGCATAAGGAAAAATTAATCGTTCCATTGGGTATGAAATATTCCTGGCTTATCGGTACGCTCATAGGTGTGGGCGCCGAAAAAATCTCGCATTCCCTGAATGAGATTCGCCGGGAGTTGCGCTGAGGTCATCGCATCGAAGTACTGCAGTGTCGCGGTGAGCGCTGGCGTTGGGACACCTGCGCGGAGGGATTCGGTGACGACGGAGACCCATGACGGTCGACAATTTTCCAATTGTTGTACATTTTTTTTATTCATTAAGAGATGGCTTGTGGCAATCTCTTTCTTAGCATTCCGAAGATCTTTGAGGAGCTTGGATCGGATAATGCAACCGCCCTCCCATACGCGAATCGCCTCGTTCATATCGAGGTCAAACTTCATGTCTTCATTCGCTTTTTTGAGGAGATGCAGACCCTCGCTGTAGGCCATGAGACAGCCAGCATAGAGCGCTTTCTCCAGATCTGCGAGGAACTGTTCGAGAGGCTGTGAGGGCTTTGATTTCTTGAGTGTTCGTATTTTTGAGAGTGCGACACGAAGTTTCTTATCGGTGGAAAGATAGCGCGCAAATACTGATTGGGTAATTGCCGGCAGTGCGGCACCCACATCAAGCGCTTCCTGCGAGGTCCACTTCCCGGTTCCTTTATTTTTTGCGGCGTCGAGAATGAGGTCGACGAGGTAGTGCTTCCCCTCTTTTTTGCGGAGAATCGGTGGTACGATTTCGAAGAGATAGCCCTTGAGCTGGCCCTCATTGCAAACCTCGAAGAACTCAGCGATCTGTTCGTTCGTGAGCTTACAGTAAGACTTGAGCATCGCGTAGGCC
>JAHFJT010000053.1 GCA_023245695.1 Candidatus Peregrinibacteria bacterium
CAGCGACCGGGCCAGGTGGTGATTGGTGGATTCCAGGGTACCAAAGTTGGCGATGGAGACGTCGAGGCGTATATCGAGGATTATCGGATTGCGGCTCGGATGCTTATGGGTAGCGGCGTGAAGGTATTTGAGGTGAACTTCAGCTGTCCAAATGAGGGCACGGCGAATCTTCTCTGTTTCGACATCGCGCGAAGTGAACAGGTCGCGAAGGCGATCAAGGAGGTCATCGGAGAGCTTCCGCTCATTGTGAAGATTGCGTACTACCAGGATCAGCAGGTGCTGCGTGAGTTTGTTCAGCGCGTCGGTTCGATTGCCGATGGTATCGCGGCGATCAATACCATTGCGGCGGAGATCGTGGATGAGCATGGTGAACAGGCGCTTCCTGGGGAAGGCCGCTCACGAAGTGGCGTCTGCGGTGCTTCGATCAAGTGGGCTGGGCTCGATATGGTAAAGCGTCTGAAGGTGCTTCGGGAAGAGCTTGGACTCGACTATACGATTATTGGAGTCGGCGGCGTCACGACGCCAGAAGACTTCGCCGAGTACCGTGCGGCTGGTGCTGACGTGGTCATGTCGGCGACGGGTGCAATGTGGAATCCCCACCTCGCTGAAGATATCAAAAAAACTCTCTAGTATTATTTTGTCATTTTATTTTTATGCGTTATTCGCGAATGTTTGGAAAGACGACGAAGAGTGCTCAGGCCGATGCCGAAAGCGCTAATGCTAAATTCCTTACTCAAGGTGGTTTTGTGGATCAAGAAATGGCCGGTGTCTATACGTGGTTGCCTTTGGGCCTGCAGGTCTTGCGAAAAATTGAACAGATTGTTCGAGAAGAAATGAACGCACTCGGAGCGTTGGAAGTTTTTATGCCAAGCTTGCAGCCAAAAGAGTATTGGGAAAAAACGAAACGCTGGGAGGGTGTCGATATCCTCTTTAAGTTAAAATCACAAACCGAAAAGGATTATGCGCTGGGTTGTACTCACGAGGAGGTCGTGACCCCTCTTGTACAAAAATTTATTCAATCGTATAAAGAGCTTCCTCTCGCCGTGTATCAAATCAATACGAAGTTCCGTGACGAGTTGCGAGCTAAGTCTGGTGTCCTGCGCGGACGCGAATTCCGCATGAAGGACATGTATAGTTTTCATACGAACCAGGAAGACTTGAATGAATTTTATCAGCGTGCTTTACAAGCGTACGTTAAAGTTTTTTCTCGTTGTGGCATCAATGTCAAAGTCGTGCAGGCAAGCGGTGGTATTTTTACTTCCAATGTGAGCCACGAATTTCAATCCATTACGTCAGCTGGCGAAGATACGCTGATCGCTTGCGAAACTTGTACTTTTGGTCAAAATCTTGAAATCGCCACGGTCAAAGAAGGTGGCGCTTGCCCAGAGTGTGGTGGCAACCTTGTCAAAACCAAGGGCATTGAAGTGGGAAATATTTTTGATCTGGGAACGAAATATACCGATGCGTTCGAATTTAGTGTCAATAATGCCGAAGGTTCAACCCAACGCTTGTTGATGGGTTGCTATGGCATTGGCACCTCCCGTTTGGTCGGCGCCATTGTCGAAACATTTCATGATGATAAGGGCATTATCTGGCCAGAATCCGTCGCGCCATACCGAGTCCATCTCGCGGTTCTCGCGAGCAAAGACGCCCAGGTCATGCAGGAGGCGGAGCGCCTCTATGCTGAAATGCAGCAGGCTGGCATTGAGGTGCTCTTTGATGATCGAGATGAGAGTGCTGGACGAAAGTTTACGGATGCGGATTTGATTGGACTCCCGGTTCGTATTGTGTTGAGCGGACGCACGCTTGAGAAGTCAGGCGTCGAGTGGAAACTCCGGACGAGCGCTGAGAGTGAGATGGTCGCACTTGATGCCGTCATGGCGAAATTGACTAACCCACTGACATGAAAATTTTGATTATTGGAAGTAAAGGCATGCTTGGAAAAGACTTGATGACTGTACTGGCTCCGTATGAGCCGATTGGCGTAGATCGTGCCGAGATGGATCTCACCGATGCCGCAGCGATCTTGGCAAAGTTTGAAGAGGTACAGCCGGAGATCGTGATTAACGCCGCGGGATACACGGCCGTAGATGTTGCCGAAACTCCTGATGGGCAGCAGGAGGCTCTTGCGATCAATGGAATCGCGGTAGGGGCTCTTGCAGAGCTCTGTGCGCAGCGTGATATTCCGCTCGTACACTTCAGCACTGACTATGTCTTCGATGGCATGAAGATGGGCGAGTACAAAGAAATCGACACTCCGTCCCCTCTCAATCAGTACGGAAAGTCGAAGCTTCTCGGCGAGACACTTCTCCAAAAATACGCAACAAAGTTTTATCTGATCCGTACGTCTTGGCTCTACGGAAAGCACGGTAAAAATTTCGTACAGACGATGATCGATCTTGGCAAAAAAGGTCATCAGCTCACGGTCGTGAACGATCAGATCGGCAAGCCGACGTGGACGTATGACTTGGCTGAAAGTGTCCTCACGCTGCTTGTGGAGCACCGTCCGTATGGCATCTATCACCTCGTGAATGAGGAGGCGGTTAGCTGGTATGACTTCGCGGTTGAGATTTTCCAGCAGCTTGAGATGCCGGTCGATATTCTTCCAGTTTCCAGCCAGGAGTTCTCAAGACCTGCGCCACGACCTCGCAATTCTGCTTTGGGAAACACAAAGTTTCCGCTCTTGCGTTCGCATAAAGATGCCTTGCAACAGTACCTCTCGACCCTGTAAACTTGGCTCACTGAACGCGTAATTACGATTATTTATGAAAGGCATTCTTCTCGCAGGCGGTAACGGACGACGACTTGGTTATCTGACCCAGGTGACAAATAAACACCTCTTGGCGGTCTACGATAAGCCGATGATTTTTTTCCCGCTGCAGACCCTTCTCGACTGTGGGATCAAAGATATCTTGATCGTCTCGGGACGGGATCACGTCGGCGGATTTTTGAGTCTTCTCGGATCAGGCGACAAGTTTGGCGCGCACTTTACCTACAAGGTTCAGGACACGGCTGGCGGTATTGCTGAGGCGCTTGGACTTGCGGAAGACTTCGTGGGTGATGATACCTGCGCAGTGATTCTGGGAGATAATATTTTTGAAGATCAGATGGGCGGCTTTGTTCAGGAATTTGCGCGTGGCGAACAGGGTGCGCATATTTTTCTTAAAGAAGCCGAGAATGCAGCACGCTTCGGTGTTGCCGAACTGGATGGAAATCGCGTTCTGAATATTGAAGAAAAGCCGGAGCATCCGAAGACGAACTACGCGGTTACGGGCTTCTATCTCTATGACTCAAGTGTGTTCCAAACGATCAAAACACTTCGACCGTCAGGCCGAGGTGAACTGGAGATTACCGATGTGAATAATGCGTATATTGGAATGGGCACGATGACGGCTAGCCTTCTCAAAGGAGACTGGACGGATGCCGGTACCTTCGAGAGCCTGCATCACGCAAACGTACTAGCCCGGAAACTCGAGCTAGCACGGAATAGTTCTATCTTGGAAGATGATGGTCGAACGCATGGGACCATCAAGAGTTCGATGCCGACTACATCGTCGAGCACTCATTCGTATTAACGACCTGGAAATTTAAGCAACCTGTCGTACAGTCTTCGCCGTCGTCCTGATGAGCAACGCCTGGCATGTTTGTGATGAGCATGTTTGGATGATTCCCTTTTTTGAGACAGTCGATGATAGCCGCTCGCTGATTGACCTGCGTGATGCCGACTTGCGTCGCACAACCTGCAGCTTCTTGCATGAGTGTTACCATCTGCTCGGTCGTGTGAGGACCAGGGAAGTTGATGTTTGTGAATGGAGCAAGGCCGAGATTCACATCTTTGTGCGCGGATACCTCTGTACCCATGTGAACCTGTCCAGCGCCGTAGAGCTGTGCGTTCAAGACGATGTTTCCACCGACTTTATTTGGCTCAGCGAGAGTACTCATGTAGGCCATGTGACCTTGGAGTGGACGGCCATACTTGTCGGTTCCGAAGTTGTCTGAATCGTATTTTTTCATACCGGCGTAGCCGTTCAGAGCGATCTGGTGCGCATTACCTTCGACTCCGTGAAACACGTTGTAGGTCGCAGCCTGCGTCTGAAGTGCGACTGGCGTGTCGCATGATGCAGGAGTGGTCTGTGTGGATGGGTTTTGCGGAGCTACTGGCTGGCCTGGAGACTGCTTCGTAGGGCCGGCGCCAATGTATGAGCCATGAGATGTGCACGCCGCGGATGCGGTGAGCGCGAGCGCAGCGAGCGCGTGAGATGTTGACGGTGAATTTCCGAGTTTCATATCCGTGTGAGTGAAAAGATAGAATTATTCGTTGGTATCCTCCTGATCGTCAGACTCGTTATGACCGATGAAGCTGATAGTTGCACCTGCATTCCATCGTGTGGCTGCATCATCTCGTCCGAGCTTGTCGAGACCACCTGCCATGACATCGCCGACCGCCATAAGTCGGAGACCAAATTTCTTTGTGAGCTCAACCGTGTATCCAAGTCCGAGCTCTGCACGGAATGAAGTACCTGAATCACCGCTATGCGTGACACCATTGTCGAGAACGAGCTTATTTCCGATTTCAATATCTGGACCTGCCTTTGCAAGACCCAAAAGACCATTGTGCTGTGCGCCAAGGGCTACCTGCACTGATGGGAAGATGTGTGTAGAACTACCACCCTGGGTTTCTTTTCCCTGAACGATTGTCTCTCGGTTCTGCTCGAATCCGATATCAACGCCACCACCTACCGCGGTGTACTGTGCTCGCTGGTCCATCCAGCTCGCACCAACGCTTGCCATGCTTGATGGGCGTCCAAGAACACTGACGTAGCTCACGCCTGCTGTTCCATATGATGTGTACTTATCCGTGTCGTCAGCCTCTTTTTGCTTTTTTGGAGCTGGAGCTGGAATAGGTGCTGGGGCTGGCTGAGGAACCGGTGCGGGTACTGGAGCAGGAGCCTGTTGAGTCTTATTTCGAGCATCCTCAGCCATCTTCTTTGCGTCATCAGCATCCTTTTGTGCCTTTGCAATCGCCTCCTTCTGAGCCTTTTTTGCAGGATCTGCCTTCACGATCAACTTTTTCTCCTCACGTGTACCTCCTGGAGTGAGCGTCTGTGTGACCATAATATGCTTTCCTGGATTTCGGAATGGAACCATGATCAAGATCTCACCACCACCATGCAGCTTTACAGATGATGGAGTGAAAACCGTATCGTCGATCGTAATTCGTACACTCTCTTTTGCGAGCTGGAGAAGACGTGCCTGGTCATCAACTGGCTTGTCGGCCTTATTCTTCAAAGTGTCGACACAGTTAACTCGTACGACCACAGCCTGACCTTCAAGAATCTCAAATGTTCCAAACTCCTCCTTTTCGGTGTCCTTTCCGACTTTTCGTTCTGTTGCAGAGATATTTGTGATTGCTGTGACTTCCTCTGGAAGAAACTCAACCACATTTGGCTGACCACCTTCCTTACAGACCGCAACTGGTTTTGGCTTGGCGACGTGCTTCTTGACTGTCTTCTTGTCACCCTCTTCATCGTCAACACATTTTCCTTCGAAGACACCATCCTTGACGGTGTAATCGAGGTGCTGCCCGTCAGCACACTCTGCCGTGACTTTTTTTACCGTCTCTGCTGCTGATGCGGCTGTAGATGCGGTGAGCATGCTCAAAGCAGCTGCAGCTTGTACGAGCTTCATGGAAAGACCCGCTGTTGGGGTAGATACGTTGTTAGAACGATCTGGTGAGTTTCGAAGAGCCATATAGGTAGAAAATTAAATGCTGGTTTTCTACTATATAGACTTTATGAGTTTTGTCAATATTTTCAAAAGGGTATGCTGGTCGGCCCGAAGTGTCGTCTCAGATATCCGAAGCTGGTTTTTTGGTTTCTGAAGCTGCTGAATCCAAGTCTGGATTGGCGCCCGGAGATCCGTAATCGAGTCTCCTTGACCGAGATCCGTGAGCAGGTTTCGCACTTTGGCGTCGTAAGAAAGGGAGAGGAGCGGCTTGTGTGAGAGGGTTGCCAGGATGCATGCGTGCAGGCGCATGGCGACCACGAGCGAGGAATTGACGAAGATGTGCCAGAGATCGTCGAGATTTTCCGGCTCAATATGTGGAACATTTTCGACGCTGCATGTGTCCCCTTTCTGCATGGCCACAAACTTCAGCGAGAGGTGGTAGCGATCATGAATATATGTCGTGAGTTCTTTTATTTTTTGTGTGAGTTCGCCGTGATCCACACCTGGCCAAGTGCGGAGCGAAATGAGTGCGTAGGGATTGAAGGTTTCATGAGAGAGATTATTCGCACCCTGATGTCGTTGGACATCCTCTCCAAAATCCTCAGCTGTAAGCCATAATGCCGAGTCTCGCAAGACGGTGATTGAGTGTTTCACACCGAGCTGTTCGAGGTTTTTTTTCGAGGTGGTATCGCGGACGCAGATTTTTTTCATCGAGGCGCAGACATCGCGAATGATTTTTTGATGATGTGGTTGAGTGATCTCGCCAAAACTTTGGCCAACCATGATGGCGCGTTTTTTGAGTCGCTTCCACATGCTCGCCTGACGACTCCAGATCTGGATCGAACGTGATTCTTTTTCATTAAAGAGTCCACCACCCCCGAAGATGATGAGGTCAGTTTTTCGGATAGCATTCAGCGCCTGAAAAGCCTTTCCGGTGAAGATACTCTTGATCCACGAGCCTGCACTACTT
>JAHFJT010000054.1 GCA_023245695.1 Candidatus Peregrinibacteria bacterium
GGCTTTGGTCAATGTAGCCGGGTTGCTATGAGCAGCTTCAAATAGTACAGTAGGAACACGGTTTTTACCCCCTTACTGATCAGCTTTATCCCTATGAAGAAACATGTAATTTTGGGCCTTCTTATAACCCTCCTCATTCCATACGCCGCAAACGCAAGTTTTATCGATGTCGACAGTAGCCATCCTGACCAAAAAGCCATCGAGTGGCTCCAGGAAAGAAACATCACCCCTCCTGATAAAACAAAATTTTTTCCTGATAAGCTCATCACGAAAGGTGAACTCTATGAGTTAGCATGGCGCGCTGCCGGATACAT
The DNA here is from genome assembly GCA_023245695.1 of Candidatus Peregrinibacteria bacterium. Taxonomy (GTDB): domain Bacteria; phylum Patescibacteriota; class Gracilibacteria; order UBA1369; family UBA12463; genus CALREA01. The sequence goes on from JAHFJT010000054.1 coordinate 315, forward strand.
TCCCGATGTGGGAATTAACGTACAAACGCCATTCTCTGATATCGACAGCAGCTCAAGATTTGCACCCTATGCAAAAAAGGCTGTTGACACAGGTATTATCAAAGGAGAGGGAACATTTTTACCAAACGCAAAAATTTCACGTGCAGATGCCCTGAAGTCAATATTTGATATCATGGGCATTGGGATCACTCGGGTATACACAAAAGATGATCTCCCGTTCAAAGACGTTCGACCAAGCTCAAGGTATGCACCCATCGCAAAGACGGCTATCGAATTTGGAATCATGGAGGGGCAAGAAAATTTTCTTCCAAAAGAAAAAATCACACGAGCGGAAATCGCCGACGACATCTATCGAATAAGTACACTCCTGCCAGCTCCAACACAAACAATAAAGATTATCCAAGTGCCCCAAGAAGAAACGAGCAATACCTTTAGCTCAAATTCAAAATTTAGGATTCTTCTCGATGTTTGGGACAAAATCCACGCAAAATACGTAGGAAAAGAGCCAGTCGACGACAATAAACTCCTCTACGGCGCTATTAACGGAATGGTAAGTAAACTTGGTGATAAGTACACGATTTTTCAAGAACCAGTTAATGCAAAATCTTTTTCTGAAGCCCTCTCAGGCGAGTTCGACGGCATAGGAGTCTCGATCGACATGATAGACGGGAAGATCAAAATCATTAGCCCGCTCCAAGGAACACCAGCGAGTAAGGCAGGTCTCAAGCCAAATGATACGATTGTCGAAATCGATAAAAAAAGTACTACAGGGCTCTCCCTCAATGACGTTTCGAATATGATCAAGGGGCGTACAGGCTCTGCGGTTGATTTGCTTATCGAGCGAGATGGCAAAAAAACAACGTTCAGCATTACACGTGAGCATATTCGACTCGAGGCCGTAACAGGAGAAATGAAGGGGGACGTCGGATACATTATCGTTCGAAACTTTACAGAGTCGAGTGGTATCGATTTCGCGCAGCAAGTGAAAAAACTGCTCGCAAAAAATCCTAAGTCCTTCGTCATCGATCTCCGTGACAATCCAGGCGGATACCTCGACGCATCACTACAGATGCTCGACACCCTTGTCACACCAAACACGAGACTCGCATCAATCAAGTTCCTCAAGCGTGAAAATGCTGAAGAGTTTTACAACGAGTCATCCGGAAAAAATGGACGCGCAGAGTTGAGCCCCACCGATCCAGAAGTTATTTTTCACTCCATTGGAAATGGTGAACTCGCAAAGTATCCTATCCGTGTTTTGATCAATGGAGGCAGCGCATCAGCATCAGAGATCATGGCCGCATCACTGAAAGAAAATAATAGAGCTACGCTCATAGGAGAAAAAAGTTTTGGAAAAGGTACCGTTCAGGAAATCACCGACTACACCGACGGCTCTCTCTACAAACAAACGATTGGAAAATGGATGACACCACAAGAGCACAACCTTACGGAAAATCCAATTTCTCCAGATGTCATAATCAAAAATAACGACAAAACAGCAGCAGACGAAGCGCTCGATTACGCACTCAAAAACTAGCATATCCCCTATCGCGACTATGAGAGCGCACACCAAAGAAACACAAAACGGAATAACTCCAGAACTCGCACTCGAGATTCTCAAAGAAGGAAATAAGCGATTTGTAAACAATATTAAGGCCCATCGGAACTTACTCGAACAAGTAAACGAGACATCCGATGGGCAGTTTCCTTTTGCGGCGATTCTCAGCTGTATCGACTCTCGAACTTCCGCAGAGCTGATCTTCGACCAAGGCCTTGGAGATATATTTAGTATTCGAATCGCAGGCAATATCCTGAATGAAGATATTCTCGGGAGTATGGAGTTCGCCTGCAAAATCGCTGGATCAAAATTAGTGGTCGTTCTCGGACACACGAAGTGCGGAGCGATCGAGGGCGCATGCAACAACGTCACCATGGGAAACATCACCGCACTTCTTCAAAAAATACAGCCCGCGATCGATCAAGAAACACAGACAGCCACAGAAAGAGATGGAACCAACAAACTGTTTCTCCGAAATGTAACAAAAAATAATATCTCCATTACTGTTCAAAAAATCCAAGAACAGAGCGAAATTCTACGTACCATGAATCAAGCACAGCAGATAAAAATTATCGGTGGTCTCCACGACATCGACTCGGGACAGGTTATCTTTTTCGAAGAGAACTAAGCTTGGGTCGGAGGAACTTCTGGGGCTGGAGGTTCTACATCAGGGACAACTGGCGTAGCCTCAGCTGGAGATTCCACAACCGGTTCTACAGGGACTTCTGCGACTACAGGAACAACCGGTGCGACCACCTCTACGGGAATCACACTCGCCTTCTCGTCCTGCTTCTTTTTAAGAATCTGTTCAGGATTGGTCGTCACGATCTGATCCTCTCCATATGAAGCAATGATCTGAATCGCAGCATGCTTATTGCCAGCGAAGAAAAGTCCCTGGCCCACGCCACTATTCAAGAGAATGTACTTTTCCCCTTGCGTGAGATTGAAGACCTGCGCGAGGTAGTCGATTGCGGCCGGCGCCTGTTTCAAAAGAAGCTGCATCGAAGAGTTCGTAATAATAGGCTTTCCGTACTCGGACTTGAAGAAGTCCTCGACGTCCTGCGTAATGGTTGTAATACCGAGGTAGTACTTTCGAGCACGCTTCACGAGTCCAAAGAGGAATCGAGCGGAGTCTCCATGCTGCATGATGGACCACGCCTCATCAATGACAAGAATACGTCTCTTGAGCTCTCGTCGAACCTGAGCCCAGATGTAATTAAGGATAATATACATCGCAATCGGCCGAAGAGACTCATCGAGATCTCGAATACAGAAAACCATAAGGCCCGTTCCAAGGTTGAGATTCGTAGGCTTATTGAAGAGTCCAGAATACGTTCCAGACGTAAATTTCTGAAGTCGCTGTGCGAGATCGGTCGCGCCATCCATGGTAGAGAGTACATCGTAGAGATCCTCCATCGTTGGAGGTGTGAAGGTCGAAGGATCCACGACGTCCATGGTAATCCCCTTCAATGAGTACACATCGATCAGAGCCTTATCCAAGATCCCCTCTTCTGCAGGCGTCATTGTACCGAGCATAATCTTCAAGAGACCAAGAAGGTTGATAATATTTTGTCGGAGAATATCACCTGGCTGCGTCACCTCGTCCGCAACAGGCGGAGAAAGGTCGAAGGGGTTGATACGTCGATCAGAGTTCAGAGAAAGTCGAAGATAGGTTCCACCGAGCGTCTCAGCAAGAGCCTCGTACTCATTTTCCGGATCAATAATAATCACATCGGTTCCGAGCATCATCATGCGGATAATCTCCAACTTCACGGCGTAGGATTTACCAGCACCAGACTTCGCGAAGACCACCGAGTTGGCGTTTTCCAGGCCGAAGCGATCAAAGATGATAAGACTATCGTTGTGGCGATTGACACCATAGAGGATACCTTCATCGGAAGTAAGTGTAGATGAAGTGAATGGAAAGGTCGTGGAAAGTGGTGACGTGTTCATGTTGCGGACCACATAGAGCTGATCGAGTGCCAAAGGCAAGGTAGAGTTGAAGCCCTGCTCCGCTTGGATCTGAGCGCGTCGAGTCATAATGAGCTTACCGCCGAGGAGACTCTCAAGCTGCTTGGCAACATTCTGAATCTTCTTTTCATCATCAGCATAAATCGTAAAGTAGAGCGCAAACTGGAAGAACTTCTCCTGACCACGCTGAATCTCCGTTCGGAGCTGCTCCGCATCTTCAAGCGCCGTCTCAATAGCCGGATCACGCGTTTTACCTTTTTCCTGAGCCATATGAATCGATGACTGCATCTGCGTCACCTTCTTTTTGAGAATCTTCATGATCGTCGCGGAGTCGATCGGGTAGATGAACTGCGCGATATCCATCGAGACCTCAAAGTTGATAAGTGGCGAGAGCCAGTTCATATCGAGGTAGCGCGGATAGGTAAAGACATAAAACGTCTGGGCAAAAAGTCCATCTACGCGAATCATGTCATATCGAATCTCCATTGAGGATGGAGAGATCAAGTCACGGATAGAGGCAAGACCCTCCTGATATATTTTCTCAGCAGCCGTAAGCTCGGCTCGCTCCTTGGCAGCATCCACAGCAGGAACTCCACTATTGATAGCTTCCTTCTTTTTCTGAAGAAACTGGAGATTATCGAGAAACCCACTTTTGAAGGTATCAAAGAGTCCCCTCTTTACTTCAGGGGCTGGTGCCGTAGGAGCAACCGGAGGTTCCGGAGCTGGAGCAACAGGAGGAGAAATTTCTTGAGATGGTGGTACAGCGTCGTTTTCAGCCATTTGGTTTGGGTATTTACGTATCAGATGAGTATACCATAATTACCTTAAATGTTCAAGGCTGTCAGAACAACAAAAAGGCTCAACCTCTAGCCAGAATAAAGCGTGTATGCTAGAGTATCGCAGGTATTTTCAGAAAACCCCCTAAAATGGCAGACAAATCAAAAAAATCCGACAAGCAAGATCCAAAAAATGAGGCCGGTGAACAGCAGATAATTTCAACAGATCGAGAATCTGTCAAGAAAGAAATTTCGACAGAAATGGAGCAAAGCTACCTCGACTATGCGATGAGTGTCATCGTATCACGAGCCCTTCCGGATGTTCGAGACGGCTTGAAGCCAGTTCATCGCCGTATTCTTTTTGCGATGCACGAGCTGGGACTCGGCGCAGGATCGTCCTTCCGTAAGTCAGCGTTAATCGTCGGTGAGGTACTCGGTAAGTATCACCCACACGGTGATAGCTCCGTGTATGAAGCTCTCGTTCGTATGGCCCAGGACTTTGCTATGAGATATCCCCTCGTACGAGGTCAGGGTAACTTCGGCTCAATCGATGGCGACGGAGCAGCTGCAATGCGTTATACGGAATCAAAAATGGAAAAAATTACAGAAGAGATGCTTGCAGACATCGACAAAGACACCGTCGAGTGGCAGGCAAACTATGATGGACGACTGAAAGAACCGCGCGTTATGCCAACAAAGATTCCACAGCTCCTCTTGAATGGATCTACCGGTATCGCCGTAGGTATGGCTACCTCGATTCCACCACACAATCTCGGTGAAGTTGTCGACGCGATCGTTCATGTCGCCGATAATCCTGAGGCAACGATTGATGATCTTATGCAGTTTATCAAGGGACCAGACTTCCCTACTGGCGGTATTATTTACGATACGAATGCGATCAAGACCGCCTATGCGACCGGTCGTGGAGGTATCGTGATGCGAGCTGTTGCAGAAATTGAAGAGCGAAAAAGTGGAAAATTCGCAATCATAATCAGCGAAATTCCATATCAGGTAAACAAAAAAACACTGGTCGAAAAGATTGCCGACCTTGTGCGAGAAAAGAAAATCATCGGAATCAGTGACCTTCGAGATGAGTCAAACCGAGAAGGTATCCGTGTGGTGATCGAACTCAAAAAAGACTCCTACCCAAAGAAAATTCTCAATCAGCTTTTCAAGCTCACACCAATGCAGTCATCGTTCAATATGAACATGATCGCGCTCGTTGACTCTATTCAGCCACGTCTTCTCGACCTTAAACAGGTACTCGTTGAGTTTATCAAGCACCGAAAAGAGGTTGTGGTTCGACGAACACAGTTTGATCTGCGCGTTGCTCAGGAACGAGTTCATATCTTAGAAGGCTTGAAGATTGCACTCGACAATATAGACGCCGTCATTGCGACCATCCGAAAATCAGACACCAAGGAAGAGGCTCATGAACAGTTGATGAAGAAGTTTTCACTCAGTGATCGTCAGGCTAAAGCGATTCTCGAGATGCGTCTCCAGACACTCGCTGGTCTCGAACGAAAGAAAATTGATGAAGAGTACAAGCAGCTCCTTGGACTTATTGAAGAGCTCGAGGCAATTTTGAAAGATGAGAAAAAAGTGATCAAGATTATCAAAAAGGAGCTCGCTGAAGTAAAAGAGAAGTTTGGAAATGAGCGACGCACAAAGATTGTAAGCGAGGCGATCGGTCAGATTTCCCAGAAAGATACCATTCCAAATGAGGCTATGATCGTGGTACTCACGCAAGAGAACTACATCAAGCGCATGCCGCCTAGCACCTTCCGTGCACAGAATCGTGGAGGTAAGGGTATTATTGGCGCTACCACGAAAGAAGAGGATGAGATCAAGATTGTTCGAAGCGCAATGACGCACGACGAGATCATGCTCTTCACGAACACAGGACGAGTCTTCAAGATTCCAGTCTACGACATTCCTGTCGCCTCTCGAACAGCTCGAGGACAAGCGATCGTTAACCTTCTCCAGCTCAAGGACAACGAATTTGTTACAGCGATGTTCACGGCGGGATCTGGTATCAAGGG
>JAHFJT010000055.1 GCA_023245695.1 Candidatus Peregrinibacteria bacterium
GGAACGCGTTTCGGATCGAACTTCTTGATCTCCTCTTTCTTGCGACCCATCGCGATATCCTTGATCGCCTTGATAATCGTCTGTGGCGTAATGCCGTGTTTTTCGTTGTACGCTACCTGGATCGCTCGTCGTCGATCGGTCTCGCCAATCGCCTGCGTCATCGCTGCCGTCATTCGATCGGCATAGAGCACGACCGTTCCATTGATGTTTCGAGCCGCACGACCAATTGTCTGAATTAACGCCGGCGCCGAGCGCAAGAAGCCCTCTTTGTCCGCATCCAGAATCGCAATAAACGACACCTCAGGAAGATCCAAACCTTCTCGCAACAAGTTGATACCCACCACAACATCAAGCACCCCGAGACGCAAGTCTCGTAAGATCTCAATTCGCTGCATCGTATCAATATCGGAGTGAAGATACTTCACCTTGATACCCGCATCCACCAAGAACTCGGTAAGATCTTCAGCCGATCGTTTCGTCAACGTCGTAATGAGCGTACGCTCATTCGCCTTATTTCGAGCCTGAATCTCATTCAAAATATCATCGATCTGATGCTTCGTTGGTCGCACCTCCACGACAGGATCAATCAAGCCCGTAGGACGAATAATGAGCTCCACAATCTTATTTGGATCGTTCTTCACCTGGTTCATTTCGTACTTCGCCGGCGTCGCGGACACGTACATCGCTTGATTGATATGCTTCTCAAACTCCTCGAACTTCAACGGTCGATTGTCATGCGCTGACGGCAGACGGAAGCCATAATCAATGAGCGTCTGTTTTCGAGAATAGTTACCATTGTACATACCACCAATCTGCGGAATCGTAATATGTGACTCATCCACGATGAGCAAGAAGTCGTCCGGGAAGTAGTCGAGCAATGTGGCACTCTGCTGTCCCGGTTCACGAGCCGCAAGATATCGAGTATAGTTCTCAATACCGCTACAGTATCCCGTTTCCAGGAGGAGCTCGATATCATACTCTGTTCGAGTTTTGATACGCTCTGCCTCCACGATCTTTCCCATCGACAGCAGTTCTTTGTGTCGAAGCTCCATATCCGTACGAATATTATCCACAGCACTCTTCACCTTCTCAGGTGTGGTAACATCATGCTTCGCTGGGAAGATATGAACCGACTTCAAATCCGTGATTACCTCTCCAGTAATCGCATCCACTTCAGAGATTTTCTCGATCTCATCACCAAAAAACTCCAGTCGATAGACCGTATCTTTATGCGGTGGAAAAATTTCCAAACTGTCGCCAAGCACATGAAACATACCCTGCCGGAACTCAAGATCCGATCGTCGATACTGGATATCGGTGAGATGTCGAAGTAACTTATCGCGCTTTCGCTCTTCTCCCACTTTCAACTCGATCGCCAGTTCGGTATACGATGACACATCACCCAAGCCGTAAATACACGAAACCGAAGCCACAATCAAGGTATCCGGTCGTGTAAGCAAATTCACGGTCGCAGCGTGTCGAAACTTTTCAATCTCTTCATTAATCGATGCATCTTTCTCAATATACGTATCGCTCGACGGCATGTACGCCTCCGGCTGATAGTAGTCATAGTACGAAACAAAGTAACTCACCGCATTATCTGGAAAGAGCTCCTTGAACTCACTACAGAGCTGCGCTGTGAGCGTTTTGTTGTGCGCCAGGATCAAGGTCGGCTTTTGGAGCTTCTGGATCGCCTGCGCCATCACAAAGGTCTTACCCGTGCCCGTAGCACCGAGGAGCACCTGATCTCGCATACCCGCTTTCGCATTCTTGACGAGCTTTTCGATTGCCTTAGGCTGATCGCCCTGCGGCTCAAACTGTGAAACAAGTTTAAATTCCATGACAATCTATTCTATCGTAAAAAGACCCCGGAACGCAAGAACCGATAAGCAAAAAACTCTTTAATTTATGCCTCCTGAAGCCATTTTCTTCGAAAGGTACCGAAAAAAATGGAGCATCGCCATAGTGACATCAGGCTGTTGAACTATATCAGGCGCATAAAAACCGCTAAACACATCGTATGTCATATCGTGGCCAGCACTCGGCACTAGTCCAACAAAGAGAGGCTTGTGCATAAGTTCAATCGCGAGACCATTATGAAAATCCACCCACTCATCAATCGAGTGATGCTGACTTACGTAGTGGCTTATTTCTGCCAATCTTCCAACCGTAAACTGCTGAACAATCAATGTGGAAATCTTCGTCTCGAATTGCGCAAACTGAAACTGACGAATCATATCGAGACTCGGTATAGGATGAAGCTTGGACATGCTTCGAGACAACGCTGGAGTAGGCGTCTCCTGTGCTGGAACCTCTTCGACACGAAATTGACGACCACCATCTGCTGCCATATCGATCATGACAAAAAATAAGCTACATGAAAAGAAATTTATCCGCATCCTTATATCAGACAAACTGAAGCTGAGCAAGCCATTATAGGCACGATTTAATTCTTTCCAATCGCAGGCCACGCAATATCATACGTATTACTCGCGTTCCAAAGCACAAAACCGTCGCTACCCGCGTCTCGAGCACCCTTCATTTGTTGGTAAATATAGTCACTATTATAAGGGATTGTCACACGATAGGTGAAAGACTGAAGCCATGGACGGATCGCCGTCTCAGCGCCTTTTGCGTAATCTACGAAGTACTTTGCCGTCTGCCAGGTAAAGAAGTATGGCTCATCGGCAGGATTCTTATGACCTCCAAATCCAGGCCCAAAGTGTGACGGATAGCCCATCGGATAGATGACGTCCAGATACGGCGCGATACACTCAATCTTCTGACCCGTCGTCTTGGCATCATATCCATGCTGCCATCCCACAATGCCAAAAATATCCGCACCGAGCTTCACGCCCGTCGGAATGGTCTGCTTGCGAGCCTCACGCATAAAATCACGAATTACCTCCCACTTCTGAGTCTTGGCAGGGTCAAATCCCTTGAATCGCATCGCCGACAAATTTCCCTCCGTTGGAAATCGAACGTAATCAAACTGCACCTCATCCACGCCCATCGCAGCCGCCTCTTTCGTCTCATCGATGACGTACTGAACTGTCTGGGGATTCGAGGCATCAAGCCACGCGGCACCCTTATTATCCTTCCACGCCCCACCGCCTGCACTCTGAATGGCAAGATCAGGCCGAGCGAAGAGCACCCGCTTTTCTTTGAAGGCCACAAGACGAGCCACGACATATATACCACGTGAGTGCATATCTTTGATAAAGGCACGCATATCTTTGAGAATTGGCTTCTGGTCAGGCTTTCCATAGGTCAACGAACCTTCCGATTCATCAAGATCAAACGTCACCATATTGCCCCCAGCTGCGAGGAGCCGAGTCGCAAGTTTCGCACCCGTATCACTTGCCGCGGTCGAACCCGTGAAGTAAATACCACGCTTGATATTGGCTTTCTTCTGAAGAATAGCGAGCCAATGCTTCGCGATGTCCGGGGAAAGCGCCACGTACTTCCAGTCCCATCCCTGAACATCTGGGGAAATGAGTACACCCTTCTTTTTGTAATTAATGTACGTGTCCGCCTCAGCGTCCTTACACTCATCATAGGGATACGTCGGTCGAGGAGGTGGTGTAACGACCACCGGCTGAACCGTTGGCGCAACAACTGGATCTACGCTCTGCGCCTGCTGTTGCTGCTGGACGGGCGGCACCGATGCACTCACTGTTGGCATCACGCCGTCCCACAGCTGAGCAACAAGTCCTGATCGCAATTTAGCCTTATCCAAGCCACTTAGGCTCTCAGCCGTCACCGTATCAGGGTTACCATCACTCACATAGGGTTTGAAGATTTCAGCGCCCTCACGACGAGCCGTATCGCCCGGAGTTCGCGTAAACCATCGCTTCCACTCATCATCGATCGCCTGAATACGAGGAACGCGCATCGCATCGTACTTTGCAGACCACGGAACCCACGCAGGATCCGCACCCACCAATAGTCCAAGTCGAAACTTTTTCGCCACAGCCGTCATAGCCGCACCCTTTGGCACACCACCAAACGGATACGCAATACTATCCAAAGGAAAGTTTACGAGTCCAAAACTTCGAATATAATCCTCTTCATTTTGAATCTCAGACATCACACCATCCGCATCCAGAAGCGATAAATTCGCATGAGTAAGAGTGTGATTTCCAATCTCACGACCAGTGCTCAAAAGATACTGTAGCGCCTCCTTCGTATTCGGAACGAGCTTGAATGGACTCTTGTTGATATAAAAAATCGCCGCAGAACCGAAGTCCGGATGCACCTTCAGAAAATCATCCATGATGCCAATCGCCGTATACGGATCCACCTTTCCATCTTTAAAGTTCATCTGGGTATAGCCACCATCATCAAATGTAAACACGACCGGCTTCTTCCCAAATGGCACCGCAATATGCTGATTCATGAAGTCCTGTATTGAGATCGCACGATAGTCATTATTGTACAACCACTCGAGATCTTGGCGGAAATGGTCGAACGATCGTGTATACGAAGCATCCTTCGGGCCAATCTGGTGATACTCCATGATCGGAATACGACCAAGTTCATTCGGCACTTGAGCCTTCGTCGAAGGCGCTCCTTGCGCAAAAGCACCCGCAGGGATCAAAAGCCCAAACAGAGAAATTGCCGTTATAAAACTCAAGAGTCGTTTTTCCACAGAGCCATAGTAGCAAACAGCCCATTCTATGCAAACGAAAGGGCATAAACTATTTTCATACGCATTGCGAAAAAGCCAAAAAAGAGGTATAATTGCAAGACTGATAATCTTAATAACACATTTCTGTGGGCCCGATAAAACCAATCGATAGTAATAGTGAGAGCAATATAGAATTTCCCGACGGAGTATATTATCCTCCAAGAACATCTCCCGAAGTCACCCCGACAGAAACTGATCCAAAAATCATCGCCCTGCAAAATGAAATCGGGGAAAGAGTAGGCATGCTAAAAACAAAGGAACCAGATGCCTGGTCACGAGCTATGTTTAACAACCTCAAACTCTATCTTCCGGGAAAAACTGGCAAGCAACAGTTTGCCATACTGAAAGAGGCTGGAGCACTCGACATGCCCTTCGATAACGAAAATGGATATAATAGCGAGCTCGCAAAAACCAGAACCCAGGGAGACTTCTTTAGCGACATCGCAAAAGCGGTCGAAGAGTATGGAGTGGATATGGACCGGGTAGACAAACTCTATGCATCAACCCGATCACCACAGGTTGATGAACTCGATCCACAGCAACGAGAACATGGAAGTCAAAAATCAGAACACGAGGCTGAGTTGAGTGAACTTTTTTTACTCCTAGAGCCAGTGTACAAAAAACTCCGAACAATGGGGTACAACCATTATGACATCACGGGAGATGCCCGTGAAATATAAACTATGGTGCGCCCGGCAGGATTCGAACCTGCGACCCCCAGCTCCGCAAGCTGATGCTCTATCCCCTGAGCTACGAGCGCATACGATCTAACTCGCGTATCTTAATGGCAGCGAGAGCTTTAAGCAAGTCTCTACCGATATACCGCAGTAATCCGCAAAACATTCTCCGGAACATCTCGAATATTACCAGCGACACGAATCCTTTCCACACGTTCATGCAACGTGCGATTCAACGTCGTGAGACAGTACTGTCCGAGTCGCATATCCTGCTGAGCACGGTCAACTTCATACCTGATATTCTGACATCGAATCGATGCACCAAACGGCGACGCATTAAGATCCCTTGCTCGCCCAAACTCATCAAAATTATCGCATGAAAGACTCTTTTTTCCACGTCTCTGGTGTTCGTGCTTCACGACACGGGTAACACTCTCAGCATCAAGCTCTACATGCGCCTTCAAAGGCTTGGACACAAGTGCTGTAATATCCGTTGTTACAAAGGCAGTTATGATAGGAGTAGCATTCGGCCCAAACGCATCCTGAAAAATCTCTGAACCATCTCGTGACTTAGCCGACTGATCAACGAGACGAGTCTGATGTTTCTTGGAGCCAACAATAGTATAGAAAAATGCATACACAACCTTTCTTAACAAATCGCGCTCCTCAGGCCGTAAAATTCGCTTCATGGAAAAAATAGGAGCAAGCAGTCGAGACGCGCTATCACGCATAAACCCCTTTACTCTGCCCACAGTCGTCGAGTCCTGATCACTCACCGAATCAATCTGTTTCAGTGTTTTGATAAGAGTAGGAGCATAGGATTTAAGACTATTCCGCAACATGAGAAGCGCAGCCTTCGCATCTTCATCATCAAGTAAAATAGCTGCATGGGGAGCACCATAGTACTCTCGACAAAAGTCCTCTCGATCAGAAAAAACTCGATACGCACTGTATCCGAACCAATCATTATCTTGTAACTCATCCTGAGAACGCCGATGAATTCCGCTCTGAGTCATACTGCCCGGCGGTATATC
>JAHFJT010000056.1 GCA_023245695.1 Candidatus Peregrinibacteria bacterium
AACTTTATACAGCATAATTCTGCGACCATAAACGACGGAAATTCAATTTCTTACGAGTACAATGCCGGGACGAGGAGACTCTACTTCCGACGATCCAAGTGGAACGTCGCTCACGAAGGGCCATACTACAATGTCGCGCTTGGGACGGGATGGAATCATATCGTTTATACCTATGATGGAACAAATGTTCGCGGATATTTGAACGGGGTTTTAGTGGCTGGACCAACAGCCGCTTCTGGGAATGGAACTGGTACACCAACAGCTGCTTTTACGATTACTCCAAACCCAAGCGGTGCGTGTCAGTTTGATGATGTCGCTTTTTTCAACAGAGCTCTATCACTAGCAGAAATCGAGGCTCTCTACAGAGGAAATCCGAATTTTTTTCAAATGTTTTAACAAAATAGCCTTATGGAAACTGAACGATGCGATCGCTGCAAAAAGAAAATATGTATCTGTAAGTAACATGACTCCAGAATCCCTTATCCAGTTCAAAAATCTGAAGAACCGAACAGGTGAGGACTTGGTTGGAATGATTCTCTATGCGCTTTCAGAAAAATCGGATGAAGGAAATGCCAAGCTGGAAACAATAAGCATGCAACTTGCGAGAGGTGAGGAAGAAGAGGGGTTGAGAGAAATGGAGGAGCGTATGGACCGCCGAGCCGCTCAGGAGGTGTTGGCAGGCATCAAAGAAGCTATCGAGGGGAAAAATATCGATCTATCAGAAGTACTTGCTGGCTTGGTGATGATAGCAAAAGAGGTGCGACAGGGGAGCGATGAGGCCAAAGCACTTTTACAAAGTATCGAATCAAAAGAACACACCGATATTACGGGGGCGCTTTCTCTCATTTACGAGAAAATGTGCGAAGAAAAGATGGAGAATCCGGTAGATTATACGCCGATCATTGAATCACAAAAGCAGGGTTTTGATGATGTGGTCCGGGTACTCACAGAGCTAGCCTTTGCCTCAAAAGAGAAGCGAGAAAGCGAAAGTGTGAAAGTCGAGGGCGAAGTAAATATCGCCAAACCAAGCTGGTGGAAGGAGTATGTTTTGGACTGGAAACCACTCGAAAAACTGCTTGTACCAATCAAGAATGCGCTTGAGAAACTTCTTGAAAAAGAGACTCAAGAACTGCCGATCAAAGACGGTCGCGTACTTGTTTCTCTGGACCGGCGCGTTGGTGGAGTGTCAGGAAATCCCTTCAAATTCGACAAATTAGGAAATCTCAATGTAATCAACGAAAACTACGCTCAGAAGATAACAGTATCGGGAAACGATACTTACGTGGCTATCGCACAAATAGGAACACAGCAAAGCGAGGCAAAATGGTTGGTAAAAAAAATATCGGTAGTTGGCAACGATACGACAATCACTTGGGCTGGTAATGGAGATTTTAATCAAATTGCTACTGATCTTACTACACTTACCTATCTATGACCGTAAAATACGATCCAATTCTTGATAAGGTACGCGAAAAAGACACTGGCACCGGTGGCGGTTCTGTTGATTCTGTAAATGGACAGACGGGAGCAGTAGTCTTGGATACGGGTGATTTGAACGAGGTTACTGATAAAAACTTTGTTACTGATGCGGAAAAAGCAAAGATTGGTAGTCTTTCACTTACAGAAGTCGAAATTGATTTCGGTACTATTCTCACCCCAATAACTTCTTGGACTATTGCAGACGCAGCGATAGATGTATCAAAGAAAATTTTGGTTTTCTTGAGTCCAAACCCAGCCACTGACAGAGTAGGAAATGACTGGGAATTGGACAATGCTTTTTTTACAGGATTGGCTGGAGCCGGAAATTTTGCTCTCTCATTTCTTTCGGGGACAAAGATAATTGGAAAACGCAATATTTATTACCAAGTAATCTGACAATAATTTTATGGCACTCATAGATTTTCTCACAGGCGGAAATAAGCTAGACGGCGATTCAAACGGATCGATGTTTGCGCGTCTCAAGGATGCGGCTGGTAATGGTATCGGCAAGCTTCACCGAGCACTCATCCCCGCTACTCAAGAGGCTCTGATGGTGGCAGTCAAGAACGACCAGATGGCCGTAATGCAGCGCGGAGACCGCAAAGGAAATCAGATCATCGGTAACTATATCCCGGAGCTTCAAGAGAACTTTGAAGGTGCGACGGTTAATGTCCAGAAATGGAGTCCGGCTGCCGCTACCTTTGTTGCTGCTCAAACGACCCTTGCCGGGTACAATTTCAATTCGACCAACCTGACGACTGTATCGGCCTACGCCATTTTGCAATCACAGCGCCTCTTCTCAAAGATTCCTCGGGTACCATTACAGATCAAATGGCGCAAGCGTCACTCTATGGTATCAGGCGCGATTGCTGACTTCGGCTTTGGTGTCCCGGCGACAACGACGCTCATTGTACCGAACGGTACGATGTTCCGCTTGACAAACTCAGGCGTAGTGCAGGGGGTCATTACCTACAACTCGGTAGAAATCGCAATCGGTAATGTTATTTCTCAGGTAGCCTCAAACGGGAATACCATCGGTGGTAACCTCAATATGAGTGCTTCCTACTATACGAGCAATTACTTCGTGTACGATCTCATCATCGATGACGACAATGCCGTCTTTACTATCCAGGACACGCAGACCGGTGAAATGATCGGTATCCTCTCACTTCCTGTACCGGTAGCCTATCAAAAGATGTGGGGAGCAACAGCGCTTCCTTGCTATGATCGTATTTTCAACAATACCGCCCCGGCTTCTGCTCCTGTTTATCTCTTGACTGAAATGCAGGTGCTTTCTACGGACTGGAACCTCAGCCCGGATATGTCTCAGATCGCAGCAAGTCTTAACCTATCGGCCGGCCGTCAACCGTTCACCGGTGCGCAAAATGAAAACCATGCCAACAGCGCCGCACCAGCCTCGGCAACGCTCTCGAATACGGCGGCAGGGTATACCACGCTGGGAGGGAAGTTTCAGTTTGTGGCAGTCGCCGGAGCGGAAACGGACTATGCACTCTTTGGGTTTACAGTGCCGGCCGGATCTCGCTTCTTGTGCGAAGGTGTCCATATTGAGCTTTACAACACCGTGGTCGCGGTGGCTACTACACCGACGATTTTCGAGTGGGCGATGGGCTTCAACTCATCGGCCGTATCACTTGCAACTGCCAACATTATCCGTCGTCAGATCGGATGTCAGAACTTCCAAGTGGGAGCTGGCGTCGGTGCATCCGCTACTCCTCTCGATGTGCTCTTTGGAACTCCGGAAGTCGTGGAGTCAGGTCGTTTCGTTCACGTAATTCTTAAAATGCCGGTTGGAACAGCTACCGCCACAGAAATCTTCCGTGGTCAGGTGTTGGTGCGGGGACGGTTTATCTAAAACAAAAACATATGCAGGACATACTTCTCTCTGTCGGGAAATACTTCTGGCTGAAAACAACAGCAGCATTTGGGGCCTTGGCGATGCTTGAATTCTTTGTCATTACAGACGAAAACGCCAAGGTCGTCACCGGTCTCGTGTTCATTGTCGCGCTGGACTCACTTCTTGGAGTGTTGGTGGCTATCATGCACCGGAGATTTGCTTCGTGGAGAATGGGTCAGATGATGGCTCGCAAGGTGATTCTGTACGCCTTCGCCATAGCTTCTGTGCTCATTCTTTCAAGTTCAAATTTAGCTCTATTCTTTTGGGCTCCGACATATTTAGGTCTTTTCTTCATCGTATCTGAGGTACTCTCGGTTCTTGAAAAGCTCGCTTTGATGGGACTCAATGTACCGCTTGGGTTGGTGGCTAGAATCAATGATGTTTTCGACCGACTCAACAAGGGAGATCAGACGGCTCTCAAAGAAATCTACAAGAAGGAGAAATAGGACGTTGCCCTCTGCTTATGGGTAGAGGGGAGCGCCTTCGGGGTAAAGACTGGGTGCGTCCGGTCCGCTCCGCCAATCACAGTACCTTTCAAGGAGAAGTCATGTATTGCGAGACCTGTAAGAAGGAAACGCCGTATCCCTACGCTCGGGAGACGGATGCCAAGGTGTTCTGCTGCCGGGACCACTGGGAACAGTGGCGGGCAAAACGTAACCAAGGAGATCGACATGCAAGCACTGGTGGACTCGCACATCTTCGTCAGGAAGATGGAAGCGCGCGACCTGTTCCGGTCGGCGTACATGCGTAAGTTCCAGAAGGATATCCCGCCGAAGTCTCTTGAAGAGGATGTGATCGAGTACCTGAAATCAGGGAAAGTTCCTCCGTATCTCGTTGACTTCATGCTGGATACCTATGGAGCGCACTAGCACAACGAGAGGCAATGACCCTCTTTGTGCCTCTCTCCCTCATTGAAAGATGGGGAGTCCTTTGGCCGGGACTAGCTCGGTAGTTCCTCAGCCTTGTGCTGGGGGAGAGGGAAAGACCTGCCTCACGGGGTAGGCACTAATCCGATAACTCATGCGTATTCGTAATGCAAAATCCACACTCAGAAGTCGTGTCCGCACAGTGCTTACTTTTTTTATCATTCTTTTTGCTCTGGTTTTACTGTTCCGAGCTTGCAAAGTTGTCGCAAGCTTTGAACTAGAGCCGAGAGTATGGCCGAGTGACCCATCATTAAGATTTCAAAAATAGCTTATGAAACAAATCATTGACATTACGGCGAAACTCAAAAAAGTCGCCTGGAAACAATCTAACGGGAAACTTGATCTAAAAAAGGTCAACATGCTCGTCGTTCACCACGAAGCAGTCTACGCACCAAAGGCATACAACACGCTCGATCGGATTGTTGCTGATGCCAAATACCAGATCGCTAAAGGCTTCGGGCATTATGCTTACCACTACACCATCGACAATGTAGGGGATATCTATCTTTGCGTCCCGAAGATGAGGTGAATTATCACGCTGGGAACTTGCCGGTAAACAAAAATTCCCTCGCCGTTGTGGTGCAGGGGAATATGGAAGTGCAATCCCCGACCAAGGCACAAGGGAAAGCCCTAGCTGATCTTTGTGAATATCTCTTTACCAAGCGTCCTGATATCCCAAAGCTTGTGAAAAGTGGTCTCAAAATGCACAGGGAAGTACGGACTGGCGGTACTGCCTGTCCTGGTCGATACCTGGTGCCTCTCGTAATCAAATTAAGAAAATAGTTTTATGTTAGAAGGAAAAATGACGTATGTCGGTATTGTGCAGCTGGTTGCATCGCTCATTGTACTTTCTCCTATTGGACAAGAGTTCTCCAAGGAAGAACTCGAAGGAGCGATGTTCGCAGTGGTAAATGCCGTGGCAGTAGTGATGAGCGTTGTTGGAACATTCCAGGCACTATATGGAAGATACCGCATCTATAAAGCCAGATATCGTACTGAAATCTAGTCAAAAAAACCGCCTCGAAAGGGGCGGTTTTAGTTTTGCCGAGCGATGGTGTATAATATTGACAGAAAACAAAAATAAGAGTATTATCCAGAGTCTAAGTGTATTACTCAATGGGTAATCAAGAAAACCTATGGCACTTCTAAAAGTTTTTACAGATCACTTGGCGAAGGCCTTGTTCGATACCAAGGGCGTGGTTCCGGCTGAACTTCTCGAACTGAACCAGTATTTTCGCCACCACGGACCTATCAACTTTACCTTTAAGAAAGAAGGTGGGGTTATTATCGCTGTCAGTACAGATTTTCGTCAGGGGTCTATTATCTCTTCCGGAAAGAGTCCCGAAGAAGTTGATGCAAATATCAAGGATGCCATATTAACAGCTTTCGAAATTCCTTCGTCCTATGCAAAAGAGGCTGGTATTGTGAATGTAGGGAAGCAAGCTGCCGAACAGAATTCATATGCCCTCGCGTAGCAAACTTCCTGATAATCTCAAACGAAAGAAATTATGCCGAGCCCTAGAGAGGCTCGGTTTTGAAATTAGTACGAAGGGTGGAAACGGTAGCCACATAAAGATTACTCATATACGGAGTCAGAAAAGCACCACGATTCCTGATGATCTTCGGAAGGATGTGCTTTACTATGTTCTCAAAGAGATTCAAAAAATTGGAGGTGTGACGTGGAACGATATCAAAAAACACCTCTAGAAAAGCTGCTTGACAAAAATTGACATAGGGAGTACTGTTGCCTGTTTAGACAATTGATCGCTTTTGCTTGTGGTCTCGGCCAGTGTCCGAAAGGATATTTTTTGCAGACAAGGGAAAGTGAGAGTAAAATGCTAGTTGTAGGGAACATTGTGCCTTGTCGAAAGATAGCGGCGTAATACCCTACTTTATATAGCAGGGTGCCTCACTGAAACTAAGGTCTGCAAACCGAGGGAGTAGGCGGGGCATCCTGTTTTTATGTCGAACATTGAAGAATATCTCTCTATACTCGGTATCCACGCCAAACCTCGATCCGTGAAAACGTATCGCTTTTGGATTGAATC